>NZ_JBVIDV010000020.1:43633-174180 GCF_055572195.1 Streptomyces sp. NPDC030809 | reverse complement strand
CCGACGCCCCCATCATCACCACCGACGCACGCCACCGCGCCGACGCCAAGAGCGCCCTCATCACCCTCGTGGAACACGCACTCATGGCACGCCTGCGGTAGTCGTACCCGGCTCACGGCGAAGGCCCCCGTACTCCTCGGAGTGCGGGGGCCTTCGCCGTACGGGCCCGGGCCCGGCACGCGGCGTACAGGAGGCCCCGCGCCCCTCGCGTCATGCATGCAGAAGGCCCCCCGCTCCCCTTGCGGGGTGCGGGGGGCCTTCGGGGCCGGTGTGCGGCCGGGCCTCAGCCCTGCCAGCTGTGCGGGGCGCGGAAGCCCGGGGTGCGCTCCAGGCGGCGCCAGCCGGCGCTGGAGCGGGTGCGCTGGGCGGGGACGGCCGGGCCGGAGGCGGCGCGGGCGAGGAGGATCGCGGTGATCGCGGCCAGCTCCTCGGGCTCGGCGTGGCCCTTCTCTACGCGGAGCAGGGCGTCAGCGGGAGTGCTCATGGGGTGGCAGGTCTCCTTACTGCGGCGGGTTGCCGTGCTTGCGGGACGGGAGGTCGGCGTGCTTGTTGCGGAGCATCGTGAGGGAGCTGATGAGGACCTCGCGGGTCTCGGCCGGGTCGATGACGTCGTCGACCAGGCCGCGCTCTGCGGCGTAGTACGGGTGCATCAGCTCGGCCTTGTACTCCTTGACCATGCGGGCGCGCATGGCCTCGGGGTTCTCGGCCTCCGCGATCTGCTTGCGGAAGATCACGTTGGCGGCGCCCTCGGCACCCATGACCGCGATCTCGTTGGTCGGCCAGGCGTAGGTGAGGTCGGCGCCGATGGACTGGGAGTCCATGACGATGTACGCGCCGCCGTAGGCCTTGCGGAGGATCAGCGAGATCCGCGGCACGGTGGCGTTGCAGTAGGCGTACAGCAGCTTCGCGCCGTGGCGGATGATGCCGCCGTGCTCCTGGTCCACGCCGGGCAGGAAGCCGGGCACGTCCAGCAGCGTGATGATCGGGATGTTGAACGCGTCGCACATCTGGACGAAGCGCGCGGCCTTCTCGGAGGCCTCGATGTCGAGCACGCCGGCGAGGGACTGCGGCTGGTTGGCCACGATGCCCACGACCTGGCCGTCCATCCGGGCCAGCGCGCAGATGATGTTGCGCGCCCACCGCTCGTGGACCTCCAGGACGTCGCCGTCGTCGACGATCTCCTCGATGACCTTGTGCATGTCGTACGGGCGGTTGCCGTCGGCCGGGACCAGGTCGAGCAGCACGTCGGAGCGCCGGTCGGCCGGGTCGTCGGACTCGTGGACCGGCGGGTTCTCCCGGTTGTTCGACGGCAGCATCGAGATGAGGTAGCGGACCTCGGCGATGCAGGTCTCCTCGTCGTCGTACGCGAAGTGCGCGACGCCGGAGGTCTCGGCGTGCACGTCGGCGCCGCCGAGGCCGTTCTGGGAGATCTCCTCGCCGGTCACGGCGCGGACCACGTCCGGGCCGGTGATGAACATCTGCGAGGTCTCGCGGACCATGAAGACGAAGTCGGTCAGGGCCGGGGAGTACGCGGCGCCGCCGGCGCAGGGGCCGAGCATGACCGAGATCTGCGGGATGACCCCGGAGGCCTTGGTGTTGCGCTGGAAGATGCCGCCGTACCCGGCGAGCGCGGAGACGCCCTCCTGGATGCGGGCGCCGGCGCCGTCGTTCAGGGAGACCAGCGGGGCACCGGCCGCGATGGCCATGTCCATGATCTTGTGGATCTTCGTGGCGTGGGCCTCGCCCAGCGCTCCGCCGAAGATCCGGAAGTCGTGGGCGTAGACGAAGACCGTGCGGCCCTCCACCGTGCCCCAGCCCGTGATCACACCGTCGGTGTAGGGCTTGCGGGCCTCCAGGCCGAAGCCGGTGGCCCGGTGCCGGCGCAGCTGCTCGACCTCCCGGAACGAGCCCGCGTCGAGCAGGAGCTCGATGCGCTCGCGGGCGGTGAGCTTGCCCTTGGCGTGCTGGGCCTCGGTGGCGCGCTCACTGGGTCCGCGCCGCGCCTGCTCACGCAGGGCAAGCAGCTCGGCCACGCGGCCGCGAGCGTCCGTCGGCTCGCCGGGGGTCTCGTCCACAACGGTCATGTACCGACCTTACGAAAACGACCAAGCAAAACCCTCCGTTGGTTCCGTACAGTCTCCGGCCCTGTCCGCTGTCCAGGCCGGACAGAACCGGAGCTGGGGACAAGTGACCCACCAGTTGGGACTTCGGCCCTTTGTGGGTGGTTCACAAAAACGGCGACACGCGGCCCAAGAAGTTGAAATTTGAACGGAATGGGTCTACCGTCATTCTCGTTGAACATTCAACAACAGCCGGACCGGCCAGAGCCCGGCCCGGTCCACCGACCAGGAGGACGTCATGGGTCTCTTCACCCGCCGCAGCACCGCCAAGACCACCACCCCCGCCACCGCGGCCGCCGGCTCCGCCGTCGCCACCCTGGAAGCCGTGGACCCGGCCCTCGCCGCCCTCACCGGCGACTACACCGTCGACCCGGCCCACAGCAGCATCGGCTTCACCGTCCGGCACGCGATGGTCACCAACGTCCGCGGCTCCTTCGCCGAGCACGAGGGCCTGCTGCACCTCGACGGCACCGACCCCTCCCGCTCCACCGCGAGCATCGATGTCAAGATCGCCTCGATCGACACCGGCATCGCCGACCGCGACGGCCACCTGCGCAGCGCCGACTTCTTCGACGCCGAGCAGTTCCCCCTCATGCGCTTCCGCTCCACGGCGGCCGAGCAGCTGGGTGGCGGCACGTACCGCATCACCGGCGACCTGACCATCAAGGACGTCACCCGTCCGCTCTCCATCGACCTGGAGTTCAACGGCTCCGCCACCGACGTCTACGGCAACGAGCGCGTGGGCTTCGAGGGCAGCGCCGAGATCCTGCGCTCCGAGTGGGGCCTGACCTGGAACGCGGCCCTGGAGACCGGCGGCGTGATGGTCAGCGACAAGGTCAAGCTGACCTTCGACATCTCCGCCGTCAAGCAGGCCTGACCGGGTGGGGCCCGGACGACCGGCCCGCCAACCCGCCGGTGAGCGGCCCCGGGGGCGGCTAGGCCGTGTCTTCCGGATCTTGCCTGACCCGCGACGCCTGGCACCGCGCCTCGCCGCGTTGTCGGGCAGACCAAGTACGTCCAGTACGGCGGTCTACCCTCCGCCTTGCGATGCACGGCACCAGACGCCGCGGGCCTGACCGGCAATATCCGAAAGACACGACCTAGAAGCCGCCCCCGCCGTCGAAGCCGCCGCCTCCGCCGAAGTCCCCGCCCCCGCCGAAGTCCCCGCCTCCGAACCCGCCGCCGTCGAAGCCGGACGCGTCGAAGTCGGCGCCGGAGAAGTCGCCGCCCTCGAAACCCGTCCCGGCCGCGCCGAAGTCCGCCGCGTAGGCCGGGGTGCTCATCATCGAGCCGAGCAGGGTGCCCACCAGGAGGCCGGGCAGGATCCCGCCGCCGAAATAGCCGCCCGCCCAGGGCCCGTATGCCGGGCCCGCGTCGTAGTACGGGCGCGGCCCGCTCTCGGTGGCCACCGTCCGCACCATCGGCTCCCCGCCCTCCCTCAGCCGCACCGCGTCCGCCGCGCACACCGGCACCGTACGGGCGGCCCCGCCGGCCGGGGCCCACGCGGCGTCCTCGGTACTGGGCCCGTGCCGCGGGTCGAAGAAGCAGGGCGCGCGCCGCTCAGGCAGCGGCCTGCCCTCCCGGCGGGCGGCCAGCACGGCGAGTGCGAACCGTCCGTCCTCCAGCGCCTGGGTCACGCCCGTGACCTCCTCGGGCCGGGTGACCTTCCCCATGATCTGCTTGGCCCGGTCGTACGAGTCCAGCGCCCGCCCGTAGTCCGCGCGCATGGCCTCGTCGGCGCCCGGCTCCCCGGGGTGGAAGTCCAGCCGCTCCAGCTCCTCGCCGAAGGCCGTGATGTCCTCGTCGACGACCACCCGCAGCCGCTCGACGGCCTCGCGGGCGGCCTCCTCCTTCTTCCGGCGGCTGCGGCGGACCAGCAGGTACGCCCCGCCGCCGCCCGCCGCGGCCACCGCGCCGAGCGCGATCAACCCGCCGACCGGGGCGCCGTCGCCCGCTCCCCCGCCGCCGCTCCCCCAGGAGGCCGGGGCCCGGCCCGCGGCCTGGGCCAGGGCCTGGTCGACGAAGGTGTTCAGCTGGGTCGCCGCATCCACCGGGCCGCCGGACTTCACGGCGGCGGTGAGGTTGCGGACCGCGTTCACCGGCATGACGGCCGGGTCGGCCCCGGCGTTGAAGCGCTCCCCGAGCCGGACCGCGTACAGGCCGGTGATCCCGGTCTCGGTCCGCAGGGTCCGCAGGATGCTCGCGGCCGGGAACTCGGCGGTGTCCGGGAGCACCGCGACGAAGACGGGCTTGCCGGCGTCCTCGATCTTCTTCGCGAGCGCCGCCGCCTGCTCCGGGGGCAGCTGGGCCTCGGCGCGCGGGTCCACGTAGACGGGGCCCTCCCTGAGGGCTTCGGCCACGGCGGCGGGCCCGGTGGCCGCCTGCGCCTGCGGCGCCGCCGCGAAGGCGGTCGCCGACAGGGCCAGCAGCAGACCGGACAGTACGGATATCAGCCTGGTCCTCATGTCATCGACGCTACCTGAACAGGTACTTTCCCGTGTGAAGGGGACATAAGGACCGGGCCGGGGCGGCCCTACTCCAGGGCGTCCACCCCGGCGTGCAGCAGCCCGTACGTGAACGCGTCCACGATGGCCTCCCAGGAGGCTGCGATCACGTTGCCGGCCACGCCCACGGTGGACCACTCGCGGTGGCCGTCCGTGGTCGAGATCAGCACCCGGGTCGTGGACTCGGTGCCGTGCTTGCCTTCCAGGATGCGGACCCGGTAGTCCACCAGCTCGAACTTGCCGAGCTGCGGGTAGAGCCCCTCCAGGGCCACGCGCAGGGCCCGGTCCAGCGCGTTCACCGGGCCGTTGCCCTCGGCGGTGGCGACGATCCGCTCGCCCTTGGCCCACAGCTTCACGGTGGCCTCGTTGGCGTGGGTGCCGTCCGGCCGGGTCTCGGCGATGGCCCGCCAGGACTCCGTACGGAAGTACCGGCGCGCCCGGCCCTCGGCCTCGGCGCGCAGCAGCAGCTCGAAGGAGGCGTCGGCGGCCTCGTACGTGTAGCCCTTGAGCTCGCGCTCCTTGACCCGCTCGACCACGCGCGAGATCAGCGCCCGGTCCCCGCCCAGGTCGACGCCGAGCTCCTTCCCCTTGAGCTCGATCGAGGCCCGGCCGGCCATGTCGGAGACCAGCATCCGCATGGTGTTGCCGACCCGCTCGGGGTCGATGTGCTGGTAGAGGTCCGGGTCCACCTTGATGGCGGAGGCGTGCAGCCCGGCCTTGTGGGCGAAGGCCGAGACGCCCACGTACGGCTGGTGGGTGGAGGGGGTGAGGTTCACGACCTCGGCGATCGCGTGGGAGATCCGCGTCATCTCGGCCAGCGCCCCCGCGGGGAGCACCTTGCGGCCGTACTTGATCTCCAGGGCGGCGACCACGGGGAAGAGGTTGGCGTTGCCGACCCGCTCGCCGTAGCCGTTGGCCGTGCACTGCACGTGGGTGGCGCCGGCGTCCACCGCGGCGAGGGTGTTGGCCACCGCGCAGCCGGTGTCGTCCTGGGCGTGGATGCCCAGCCGGGCGCCGGTGTCGGCGAGCACGGTGGAGACGACGGCCTGGACCTGGGCGGGGAGCATGCCGCCGTTGGTGTCGCAGAGGATCACCACGTCGGCGCCGGCCTCGTGGGCGGTGCGGACGACGGACTTGGCGTACTCCGGGTTGGCGCGGTAGCCGTCGAAGAAGTGCTCGCAGTCCACGAACACCCGCCGGCCCTGCTCGCGCAGGTGGGAGACGGTGTCGCGGACCATCTCCAGGTTCTCTTCGAGGGTGGTGCGCAGCGCCAGCTCGACGTGCCGGTCGTGGGACTTGGCGACCAGGGTGATCACCGGGGCGCCGGACGCCAGCAGGGCCTTGACCTGCGGGTCCTCGGCGGCGGTGGCACCGGCCCGGCGGGTGGCGCCGAAGGCCACGAGCTTGGCGTGCTTGAAGTCGATCTCGGCCCGCGCCCGTGCGAAGAACTCGGTGTCCCGGGGGTTGGCACCCGGCCAGCCGCCCTCGATGAACCCGACCCCGAAGTCGTCCAGGTGACGGGCGATCGTCAGCTTGTCCGCGACCGTGAGGTTGATGCCTTCGCGCTGCGCCCCGTCGCGCAGCGTGGTGTCGAAGACATGGAAGCTGTCGTCGATGACCTCTGTCGTCATGCTGATCTGACTCCTGTCGGATGAGTGGCTCCGGATGCCCGGGATCCACCTGCCCCCATCATCCCCGCGCATCCGGCCCCCGGCAGGATGGGCCGGGAAACGAAAAAACCTCTCGCGGGTGCGAGAGGTCTGCGCGCGGGTCTGGAGGCACGGTGGCCGCTGCCGTGGGGTTGCGCCACGGTTCAGCGGTCACTGCGGACCGGCGCGCTGCTTCCCATAATCATGGTGAATGCATGCACGGTCCGCAGTCTGCCATACCGTCCGGGGCGAGCAGGTGCCGTCTCATCATCCGGTCTCAGGATGCGGGCGGGGCGGTCTCGGGGCCGAGGGTTTCGATGAGGAACTCCCGTGCGTGGGCGAGGATTTCCTCCCGCGCGAGGCCCGGCAGGCCGACCGCGAGCTGGATGCTGAAGCCGTCCAGCAGGGCGCGGATGCGGGTGGCGGCGCGGTCGGCGTCCACCGGGCGCAGCTCACCCCTCGAGATGCCCTCGGCGAGCAGGGCGACCAGGTCGCGGTGCCAGGCGCCCTCGATGGCGGCCTGCCGGTCGCGCTCCTCGGGGCCGGCGTTCTGCGAGCGGTTCCAGACCTCCAGCCAGAGGGTCCAGTGCGGGTCGCGGGGGCCGTCGGGCACGTAGAGGTCCACGTAGGCGGCAAGCCGTTCGCGCACCGGGGCGCGGCGGGAGAGCAGGGCCCCGCGCTCGGCGCCGAGCCGGCCCTCGCTCCACTCCAGGGTCTGGAGCAGCAGTTCGTCCTTGCTGCGGAAGTAGTAGAGGAGGTGGCCGCTGCTCATGCCCACTTCGCGGCCCAGGCCGGCCATGGTGAGGCCGTCCAGGCCGCGTTCGGCGATGGTGGCCATGGCGGCTGCGAGCACGTCCTCGCGCGGCGGCGCGTTCTTCCGCGCCCGTGCCCCACCCGCCATGGCCTTCTCCTCGCTCTACCGCCTGCGCCCTCGTCCGGTGCCGTCCGGCCGTCCGGGCTGTGCGGTCCTCGCGCCGCGGCCTCAGGCCTTCGGCTGCTGCTGGGTGATGCAGTGGATTCCGCCACCCCCGGCAAAGATCGTACGTGCGTCCACGAGCGTCACGGTCCGGCCGGGGAACAGGCCGCGGAAGATCTCGGCCGCCTCCTCGTCCCGCGGGTCGTCGAAGGCGCACAGGACCACGCCGTCGTTGCAGAGGAAGTGGTTGATGTACGAGTAGTCCACCCACTCGCCGTCCTCTTCGAGCACGGTCGGTGCGGGGATCTCCACGACCTCCAGCCGGCGGCCCTGCGCGTCGGTGGCGGCGCGCAGCAGGGCGGCGATGGTCTTGCAGCGCTCGTGGTCCGGGTGGGCCGGGTCGGGCTGGGTGTGGACCATGACCACGCCGGGGCGGGCGAAGGCCGCGACGATGTCCACGTGGCCCTGGGTGCCGTAGGTGCCGTAGTCGCCGGCCAGGCCGTACGGCAGCCAGATGGCCTTGGTGGTGCCGAGGTGGGCGTGGATCTCGGCCTCGACCTCGGCCCGGGTCCAGCCGGGGTTGCGGCCCTCGCCGAGCTGCACGGTGTCGGTGAGCAGGACGGTGCCCTCGCCGTCCACGTGGATGGCGCCGCCCTCGTTGACCAGGCGGGTGCTGAAGGTGCGGGTGCCGGCGAGGTCGGAGACGTGCCGGGCGATCTTGGAGTCGTGGTCCCAGCGGGCCCATTCCTGGGCGCCCCAGCCGTTGAAGGTCCAGTCGACGGCGGCCAGGGTGCCCTGCCCGTCGGTGACGAAGGTGGGGCCGATGTCGCGCATCCAGGCGTCGTCGAGTTCCCGCTCGACGACGGTGAGCGGGTGGCCCTCCCCGGCTCCGGCGATGGCGCGGGCCCCTTCGGCGTCTCCGGGGGAGACCACGAGGGTGACCGGCTCGTGGGTCCGCACGGCGCGGGCGACGGCGCCCCAGGCCTCGCGGGCCTCGGCGAGCTCCTGCTCGTTGGTGAAGGTCGGGTTGGGGCTGGGCCAGGCCATCCAGGTGCGCTCGTGGGGAGCCCACTCGGGGGGCATGCGGAAGCCTTCGGCGGCGGGGGTGCCGGCGGGGTGGGTCATCGTCGTGGTCCTTACGGGAATCACAGGAAGTACAGGCGGTTGAGGGCGATGGAGTCGGCGGCCGGGGACTGCAGCGGGCTGCCGTCGAGGGTGACGAGGCCGCTGGTGCGGTCCACGTCGACCGCGCCCACCCGGGAGTTGAGGAGCAGGTCCTCGGGTCCGATGCCGCGGGTGCCGCGGACGGCGACCCGACGGCGGCGCGTGGGCATCGCGTCGGCGCCGAGGGCGGCGGCCGCGCCGGAGACGAAGGCGACGGAGATGTCCGCGGCGGTGGCGCCGTGGGCGCCGAACTGCGGGCCGAGGACGAGGGGTTCGCAGGTGTCGGTGGCGGCGTTGGGGTCGCCGGTGACTCCGTAGGCGGGGAAGCCGGACTTCAGCACGAGCTGGGGCTTGGCGCCGAAGAACTGCGGGCGCCACAGCACGATGTCGGCGAGCTTGCCGACCTCCAGGGAGCCGATCTCGTGGGCCAGGCCGTGGGCGATGGCCGGGTTGATCGTCAGCTTGGCCATGTAGCGCAGCACCCGGGCGTTGTCGTCGCCCTCGCCGTCGCCCTCCAGCGGGCCCAGCTCGGCCTTCATCTTGGCCGCCATCGCGAACGTACGGCGTACGGTCTCGCCCGCCCGGCCCATGCCCTGCGCATCGGAGGAGGTGATGCCGATCGCCCCCAGGTCGTGCAGCACGTCCTCGGCGCCCATGGTCCCCGCCCGGATCCGGTCGCGGGCCATCGCGGCATCACCGGGGAGGTCCGGCTTGAGGTCGTGGACCGAGACGATCATGCCGTAGTGCTCGGCGACCGCGTCACGGCCGAACGGCAGGGTGGGATTGGTCGAGGAACCGATGACGTTGGGGACACCGGCCATCTTCAGCACGTTCGGCACGTGCCCGCCGCCGCAGCCCTCGATGTGGAAGGCGTGGATGGTCCGCCCCTCCAGCACCCGCAGGGTGTCCTCCACCGACAGGCACTCGTTCAGCCCGTCGCTGTGCAGCGCCACCTGCACGTCGTACTCCTCCGCCACCCGCAGCGCCGTGTCCAGCGCGCGGGTGTGCGCGCCCATGTCCTCGTGGACCTTGAAGCCGGAGGCGCCGCCTTCGGCGAGGGCCTCGACGAGCGGGGCGGGGTCCGAGGAGGAACCGCGGGCGAGGAAGCCGATGTTGACGGGCCAGGCGTCGAAGGCGTTGAACGCGTGCCGCAGGGCCCAGGGGGAGTTCACCCCCACGCCCCAGACGGGGCCGAACTCCTGGCCGATGACGGTGGTGACGCCGGCGGCGAGCGAGGCCTCCATGATGCGGGGGGAGAGCAGGTGGACGTGGGTGTCCACGGCGCCGGCGGTGGCGATCAGGCCCTCGCCGGAGACGATCGAGGTGCCGGTGCCGACGACCACGTCCACGCCGTCGAGGGTGTCGGGGTTGCCGGCCCGGCCGATCGCGTGGATCCGGCCCTCGCGGATGCCGATCGACACCTTCCGGATGCCGAGCACCGCATCGATGACCAGCACGTTGCTGATCACCACGTCGCAGGTCTCGCGGACCGCCGCCGCCTTCAGGTGCAGACCGTCGCGGGCCGTCTTGCCGAACCCGGCCAGGAACTCCTCCCCCGGCTTCTGGGCATCCGACTCCACCCGCACCGTCAGCCCGGAGTCCCCGAGCCGCACCCGGTCCCCCGCCCGCGGCCCGAACACCGCCGCGTACTCCCGCGGGTCGATGTGCCGGCTGCCGGGGGCGCAGTGGTCGCTGTGCTTGCTGGGCTTGCTCATCGCTGTCCTTCCTCCACACCGAGGTACCCGCAGGCCGCCGCGCGGCGCAGGGCCTCTTCCTTCGCGCCGGGAGCATCCAGCGGGCCGTCCACCAGCCCCGCGAAGCCGATCGCGATCCGGTCGCCGCCGATGCGGACCAGCCCCACCTCGGCCTCGCCGAGCGGGTCGAAGCGCACCGAGGAGCCAGCGGGGACGCACAGCCGCATGCCGTAGGCGGCGGCCCGGTCGAAGTCGAGCCGGGGGTTCGCCTCGAAGAAGTGGAAGTGCGAGGTCACGCTCACCGGCACGGTCGCCGTGTTCCGCACCGCCAGCCGCAGCTCCGGCTCGGCCGCGGGGCTCTCCGGTCCGGGCAGCACCGCTCCGGGGGCCTCGTCGCCGAGACCGGTGGCGCCCTTGATGGGTGCGGAGACCACGGCGAGCCGGGACCCGTCGTCGAAGACGGCCTCGACGTGCACCTCGGTCACCACGTCGGCGACCCCGGGCAGCACGTCGTCGGGGCCGAGGACGCTGCGCGCGGCCTCGATGGCCTCGGCGAGCCTCCGGCCGTCGCGGGCCGCCTCGCAGACGGTGTCCGCGATCAGGGCCGTCGCTTCCGGAACATTCAGTTTCAGGCCACGTGCCCGGCGGGCCCGGGCCAGCTCGGCCGCGCTGAACAGCAGGAGCCGGTCGCGCTCAGTGGGAGTCAGCCGCACGACGATCCACCACTCTTCCAGTCATCGGGTTAGAGCATCACTCTAACTCTTCATTTCCTTGCGCGGAATCATTGACCGGAGACCCGCAGCCAGGTCACATTGAGTGTCGCTCAAACTTTCCCTCGCCCCTGCCGCCCCAGCCAGGAGTCCCCATGCCGATAGAACAGCGCGGAGTCGACACGATCCCCGAGGCGGAACGCACGAGCAGTCCCCGTGACCTGATTTCGATCCTCCTCGGGTCCAATCTCTGCCTCGGCGTGATCGTCTTCGGCTGGCTGCCGCCCTCCTTCGGGCTGGGCCTGTGGCCCTCGGTCACCGCGATCGTCGCCGGAACCGTGGCCGGAATCGCGTTCACCGCGCCGCTCGCCCTCGTCTCCCTCCGTACGGCCACCAACCTGTCCACCTCCAGCGGGGCCCAGTTCGGCGTACGCGGCCGGCTCGTCGGCTCGGTGGTGGGCCTCCTGCTCTCCCTCGGCTACACCGCCCTCACGCTCTGGATCGGCGGGGACGTGATGGTCGGCGTGCTCTCCCGGCTGACCGGGCTGCCCGACACCGGGGCCACCCGCGGGGTGATGTACGGCGTACTGGCCGCGTGTACCGTCGTCGGGGCCGTCTTCGGCTACCGGCTGCTGCTGCGCATGAGCAAGCTGCTCGCCGTGGGCATGGTGCTCCTGCTCGCCGTCGGCGTGTTCGCGTACGCCGGGGACTTCACCACGGCCGCCCCGCCGGACACCGGCGGCTACCTGCTCGGCTCCTTCTGGCCCACCTGGCTGCTCGCGGCCGTCGCCGCCGGGCTCAGCGGGCCGGTGGCCTTCATCACCCTGCTCGGCGACTACACCCGCTACGTCTCCCCCGCGGCGCACAGCCCGCGGAAGGTCTACTGGGCCACCTGCCTGGGCCTGCTGGTGGGCCTGCTGACCCCGCAGCTGTTCGGCACGTACACGGCGCTGGCCTCCCGCGCCGGGGCCGAGTACGCCGGGCCGCTGGTGGAGGCCTCCCCCGCCTGGTACCTGCTGCCGCTGTTCGCGGCCGCCGCGGCCGGCTCGGTCGGCAACGCGGGGCTGATGCTCTACTCCATGGGCCTGGACCTGGACGCGATCGTGCCGAAGACCACCCGCACCCGGGCCACCGTGATCGCCGCGGTGGTGGCCACCGGCTTCGTGTTCCTCGGCTCCTTCGCCTGGGACGCCCAGTCCGCGATGACCTCGTTCGTCCTGCTGCTCACCGCGATCGGCACCCCCTGGGCGGTCATCACGCTCATCGGCTACGTGCGCTGCCGCAGGGAGTACGACGCGGATGCGCTCCAGGTGTTCAACCGAAGGGCCCGCGGCGGCGTCTACTGGTACAGCGCCGGGTGGAACCTCCGCGCGACCGCGTCCTGGGCGCTGGGCGCCGCGGTGGGCCTGGCCGCCGTGTCCACACCGCTGTACGAGGGGCCGCTGCTGGCCCTGACCGGCGGGGTGGACTGCAGCTTCATCCTGTCGGGGCTGTCGGGCGGACTGGTCTACGCGGCGCTCACGGTCCGGCGGGGGACGGCGGCGCAGCCGGCCGAACCCGCCGGGAGGATCGCGGCCGTCGTCGACTGACGGGGGCCTGACACGGGGAGTGGAATGGAAGAGGCAGCGTTCGTCCTGGGCAAGGTCGTCAGGGGGATTGCGGGACTGATGTACCTGTGCGGCGACGCCCTGACGGCGATGGTCACGGACGGCACCGGCCGGGGCGGCCCCCGCAGGACCCGCGGGCGCAAGCGCTGAGACCGGGGGCCGGGACCGGCGACACGGGGAAGGGCCCCGCGCACGAGGTGTGCGCGGGGCCCTTCCGCGTCCGATGTGGGCGCACCGCCCGGCGGCGCACTAGCCCAGGGGGTGCATCCAGCCGTGGGTGTCCTCGGCGCGGCCGGTCTGGAGGTCGAGGAGCGCCTTGCGGAGCTTCATGGTGACCTCGCCGGGCTCGCCGTTGCCCTGGGTCCACTCGGCGCCCTTGGACTTGACCGAGCCGACCGGGGTGATCACGGCGGCGGTGCCGCAGGCGAAGACCTCGGTCAGGGTGCCGTTCTCGTTGTCGCGCTTCCAGTCCTCGGTGGAGATGCGCCCCTCCTCGGCGGTGTAGCCGAGGTCGCGGGCGATGGTCAGCAGCGAGCTGCGGGTGATGCCCGGGAGCAGCGAGCCGGTGAGCTCGGGGGTGACGATGCGGTCCCCGTACACGAAGTACAGGTTCATGCCGCCCATCTCCTCGATCCAGCGGTGCTCGACGGCGTCGAGCCAGACCACCTGGTCGCAGCCGTGCTGGGCGGCCTCGGCCTGGGCCACGAGGGAGGCCGCGTAGTTGCCGCCGGTCTTCGCGGCGCCGGTGCCGCCCTTGACCGCGCGGACGTAGTCCTCGGAGAGCCAGACCGAGACCGGCTTCACGCCGCCGGGGAAGTACGCGCCGGCCGGGGAGGCGATCACCATGAAGGTGAACTCGTTGGCCGGGCGGACGCCCAGGCCGACCTCGCTCGCGAACATGAAGGGCCGCAGGTAGAGGGAGGCCTCGCCGGAGGAGGGCACCCAGGCGCGGTCCTGCTCGACGAGGGCGTCGCAGGCGGCGATGAACAGCTCGTCGGGCAGCTCCGGCATGGCCATGCGGCGGGCGGAGGCGCGGAACCGGTCGGCGTTGGCCTCCGGACGGAAGGTGGCGACGGTGCCGTCGGGCTGGCGGTAGGCCTTGAGGCCCTCGAAGATCGTCTGCGCGTAGTGCAGGGTCATGTTCGCCGGGTCCATCGACAGCGGCGCGTAGGGGACCAGCTCGGCGTCGTGCCAGCCGCGGCCCTCGGTCCACTTGATCGTCACCATGTGGTCGGTGAAGTGGCGGCCGAATCCCGGGCTGGCCAGGATCGCCTCACGCTCCGCGTCGGACAGCGGGTTCGCAGAGGGCTTGAGCTCGATCGTGGGCGTCGTCATGAGTGCATGTCCTTCACCGGTTGTGTGGAGTGGACCGCGCTCAACGGCGTACCAGGACGTCCGAGCTTCCCCGCATTCCGCGGCCCCGCGTTCGATTATCGCGCGGGACCCGGCTCGGGAGAAACGGGGTGGTGTGCGGCCCAGGGGAGATGGTGGCACCCGGAGACCGCACAGGAGAAGCCGCCGGGTGCCCGGAGGGGGCGGAGCCGGCGGCTTTCCCTGGTGGAGCGGGGGCGCGGCCGGGTCAGCCGGCTACCCGGGCGGCGAGGGCGTCGCCGATCTGGTCGGTGCTGCGGAAGCTGCCGTCGCGCTCGGCGAGGTCGGCGGAGACCGCGTCCTCGATGCGGGCGGCCTGGTCCTCGTAGCCGAGGTGGCGCAGCAGGAGGGCGACCGAGAGGACCGTGGCGGTCGGGTCGGCCTTGCCGGTGCCGGCGATGTCCGGGGCCGAGCCGTGGACGGGCTCGAACATGGACGGGAAGGCGCCGGTCGGGTTGATGTTGCCGGAGGCGGCCAGGCCGATGCCGCCGGTCACGGCCGCGGCCAGGTCGGTGAGGATGTCGCCGAAGAGGTTGTCCGTGACGATGACGTCGAAGCGCTCGGGCTGGGTGACGAAGAAGATCGTCGCCGCGTCCACGTGCAGGTAGTCGGTGGTGACCTCGGGGTACTCGCGGCCGACCGCGTCGAAGATGTTCTTCCACAGGTGGCCCGCGTACACGAGCACGTTGTTCTTGTGGACGAGCGTCAGCTTCTTGCGCGGGCGGGCGTTGGCCCGCTCGTACGCGTCGCGGACCACGCGCTCGACGCCGTAGGCCGTGTTGACGCTGACCTCGGTGGCCACCTCGGCGGGGGTGCCGGTGCGCAGCGAGCCGCCGTTGCCCGTGTAGGGGCCCTCGGTGCCTTCGCGTACGACGACGAAGTCGATGTCCGGGCGGCCGGCGAGGGGGGTGGCCGTGTTCGGGAAGAGCTTCGACGGGCGCAGGTTGATGAAGTGGTCGAAGGCGAAGCGGAGCTTGAGCAGGAGGCCGCGCTCCAGGACGCCGGAGGGGACCGAGGGGTCGCCGATGGCGCCGAGCAGGATCGCGTCGTGCTGCTTGAGCGCTTCGAGGTCCGCGTCCGGGAGGGTCTCGCCGGTGCGGTGCCAGCGGCGGGCGCCGAGGTCGTATTCCTTGGTCTCCAGCTTCACGTCCTGGGGCAGGACCGCGGTGAGGACCTTGAGGCCCTGCGCCACCACTTCCTGACCGATGCCGTCACCGGGGATCACTGCGAGATTGATGCTGGTCGCCATGACGGAACCGTACTCCCTGTCCCATCCGTTGACACGTCCCGTCCGGATAGTGGACGGGACGTGTCAGCGGTCCGTCAGCGGGAGCTCAGTGGCCGGTGGCCCCGCCGTTGTCGCGGCGGTCCAGGGCGCGCTGCAGGGCGGCGGCGGCGTTCTGGCGCTCGGCACCCGCGGAGTGCGCGGAGCGGCGGACACGGCGGGCGGGGGCGTTCTTGGTCATGGTGATCGACTCCTTGAGATCACGGGCGGCCGGACACGGGAGGGGCCGCTGATGAGGGGGGTTCTCCAAGGCGCCGGAAGGGGCGGGGAGCCAGGGCCCGCAGGGGTTGCCTGCACGGGGGCGCATGCTCACGGCCGCCATTCGCCGGATCGGCGAGACGTTCGGCTCCTACAAAGCTAGGGCAGTTCCCGCTGTATGTCTCCGCAATTACTCGGACTTCCTAGCATCTGAGACGGGCTTCACCCGGCCGGGCCGCGCCAGGGGGCCCGGCCGGTCAGCGCCGCTGCGCCCGGAGCTCCCGTACGAGGGCCTGGACCGCGCGGGTCGCGGCCAGCTCCGGGGTGGTCACGTACCCCACCGAGCGCACCGGACCCTCCGGGCCCAGTCGGGTGATGCCCACTCCGGGCGGCGCGTCCGCCAGCGAGAGGGCGGGCATGACGGCCATGCCGAGCCCGCGCTCCACCATCGTCACGACCATGGCGTCGTCCTCGGCCCGGACCGTGGCCTGCGGGATCCAGTCCTGGGCGTGCCACCAGGCCCGGGTGTACGAGCCGCAGTTCTCGTCCCAGTCCAGCAGCGGCAGGCTGCGCGGGTCGGGGTGGCCGGCCGGGTGCACCAGCGCGTAGTCCTCCTCCAGCAGCACCCCGCCGGTCAGGCCCGCGGGGATGCCGTCCTTGCCGTCCCTGGCGTTGAGGGTGGCGATGCCGAGGTCGGCCCGGCCGGCCAGGACCTCGCCCGAGGTGCCCGCGCCCAGCTCCCGGACCACCCGCACCTCCGCCGTCAGGGCGGGGTGCCGGACCCGCAGCCGCTCCAGGACCGGCGGCAGCAGGTGCAGGGCCGCGCTGCGGAAGGCCGCGATGCGGACCGTCCCGTCGACGGGACGGTCCGCGCCCCCCTCGCCCTGCCCGGCGGCCCGGGCCTCCGCGGCCAGGGTGTCCAGCAGCCGCAGGATCCGGCGGGCGTGGCCCGCGGCCCGCTCGCCTGCCGGGGTGGGGCGGGCGCCGCGCCGGCCGCGCTCGAAGAGCACCGCGCCGATCTTGGCCTCGCTGGCCCGCACCGAGTGCGAGACTGCCGACTGGGTCAGGCCCAGTGCGGCGGCGGCCGCGGAGAAGCCGCCCGCGTCCGCGACGGCCACCAGGATCCTCAGCTCCTGCGGTCCGAGCTCGGCCATCAGGTCCCCCACCTCGTTCTATGAGCAGAATTCATGCAACTGCGGCTGCCATGAACCCAACCCCCTGCCCGGCCGCCGCATTCCCTCCTAACGTCACCGTCATGAGCACGCAGACCGGCTACGCCATCCACCAGACCGCCCGCCCCAACGGATTCCCGACCGCCGCCGAGTTCGACGTCGTGGCGGCCCCGGTCCCCTCCCCCGCCCCCGGCACCGCCGTGGTGGAGAACCTCTTCCTGTCCGTCGACCCGTACCACCGCCAGATGATGGACGGCGGCGAGGGCGGCTTCGAGCTGGGCTCCCCGCTGGAGGGCCGGGCCGTCGGCCGGGTCGTGGAGTCCGCGGACCCCGGGCTGCGCGAGGGCGACCTCGTCTTCCACCGGCAGGGCTGGCGCACCCACGCCCTGGTGACCGCGGGCGCCAACGGCACCCGCAAGGTCCGCGCGTACGAGGGGGTGCCGCTCTCCGCGCACCTGGGCATCCTCGGCGGCACGGGACTGACGGCGTACGTCGCCCTCACCCGCACGGCCGCCCTGCGCGAGGGCGAGGACCTGTTCGTGTCCGCCGCGGCGGGCGGGGTCGGGACCGCCACCGCCCGGATCGCGCGGCTGCTCGGGGCCGGCCGGATCGTCGGCAGCGCCGGATCGGCCGCCAAGGCCGCCCACCTGACCGCGCACGTGGGCTTCGACGCGGCCTTCGACTACCACGACGGGCCGGTGGGCGAGCAGCTCGCGAAGGCCGCCCCCGGGGGCATCGACGTCTACGTGGACAACGTGGGCGGGGACCACCTGGAGGGCGCGATCGACAACCTGCGTCCCTTCGGCCGCATCGCGGCCGTCGGGGCCATCTCCTCGTACCACCGGGGCGGCAGCGCCCCCGGCCCGCGCAACCTGCTGGAGATCGTGGAGAAGTCGCTGCGCATGGAAGGCGTATTGGTCCGCAACCACACCAATGTCCAGGAGGAGCTGGAGGAGTTCCTCGTGCCGCACCTGCGCAGCGGGGCCGTCACCTCCGACGACACCGTGGTCAAGGGATTCGACCGCACGGTCGAGGCCTTCCTCGGCATGCTGCGCGGCGAGAACACCGGCAAAATGCTCGTCCAGGTACAGGACTGAACGAACTCCCGCTCCGGCAGCGGAAGTTCACCGATCCCTTACTGCACGGACCTAGACCTTTGGACTGCCCTCCCCCACCCTTGCCTCGGCGTGCCGCCCGGGCACGCACGGGACACGAGAGGCAGGGCATGACTCCCATCAGCCGCAGGGGATTCGTGGGGATCGGGGCCGGGCTGGCGGCGGGGGCGGCCCTGCCCGCCGCGCCCGCCTCGGCGGCGGCAGCGGCCGCCACCGGCACCCTCACCGACGTGCAGCACGTGGTGGTCCTCATGCAGGAGAACCGCAGCTTCGACCACTACTTCGGCCGCCTCAAGGGGGTCCGCGGTTTCGGCGACCGGGCGGCGGGCAACATCCCGGGCGGCTGGGGCACGTTCAACCAACCCGCCTGGGGCGGCCGGCAGTACCCGTGGCGGCTCGGCGACACCCCGCCCGCCGGCGGGGCCGACGGCGCGACCCTGGCCCAGTGCACCGGAGACCTGCCGCACAGCTGGACCTCCCAGCACGCCGCGTGGAACAAGGGCCGGCTGGACAACTGGGTCACCGGGGTGGGCAACGTCCGCACCCTCGGACACCTCGACCGCGCGGACATCCCGTTCCACTACGCGCTCGCCGACCACTACACGGTGTGCGACGCCTACTTCTGCTCCGCCCTCAGCGCGACCGGACCCAACCGCACCTTCCTGTGGAGCGGGAAGATCGACGCCGCCAGCAAGGACGGCGGCGAGGAGTCCGGGCTCACCTGGGAGACGTACGCGGAGGCCCTCCAGCGGGCCGGCGTGAGCTGGCGGGTCTACCAGAACGCCCAGGACAACTACGGGGACAACGGCCTCGCCTACTTCAAGAAGTTCACCGACGCCCGCCCCGGGGACCCGCTCCACGACCGCGGCATGGCCTCGGTCCCCCGGGTCACCGGCTCCACCCCCGACGACATCGCCGCCGCCATCCGCGCCGACGTGCTCGCCGGCACCCTGCCCCAGGTCTCGTGGGTGGTCGCGAGCGAGGCCTTCTCCGAGCACCCGTACGCCCCGCCCGGCGACGGGGCCCACTTCGTCGACCTGGTCTACCGGGCGCTCGCCGCGGACCCGGAGGTGTTCGACTCCACCGTCCTCTTCCTCAACTACGACGAGAACGACGGCTTCTTCGACCACGTGCCGCCTCCCGTGGCCCCGCCCGGCACGGCCGGCGAGTACCTCGACGGGGTCCCCGTCGGCCTCGGCTTCCGGGTGCCCATGCTGGTGATGTCCCCGTGGACCCGGGGCGGCTGGGTCAGCTCCGAGGTCTTCGACCACACCAGCGTGCTGCGCTTCCTGGAGCAGTGGACCGCCGCCCTGGGCACCCCCGCGGTCTGCCCGCACATCAGCGCCTGGCGGCGCAAGGTGACCGGGGACCTCACCGGGCTCTTCGACTTCGCCCACCCGGTCTACGGGATCCCCGCCGGGCTCCCCCCGACCGCGAAGGTCATCGGCCAGGCCACCTGCGGGCCGCTGCCCAACCCGGCCCCGCAGAACAACGCCCTGCCCGTCCAGGAGCCCGGCACCCGGCCCGCCCGGCCCCTGCCGTACCAGCCGAACGGCAACCTGACCCGGCTGGAGTTCGGGGCCGCGGGCAAGATCCTCGCCTGGTTCGACATGAGCAACCTGGGCACCGAGGCGAAGCGGGCGGCGCACTTCTCGATCCATCCGCACCAGTACCGCAACACCGAGGCCTGGCAGTACACGGTGGACCCCGGCACCACCGCGTCCGACTGGTTCTCCATCGGCCTGGGCTCGGGCGCGGGGAAGTACGACATCTCCATGTACGGCCCGAACCGCTTCCTGCGCCGCTTCATCGGAGACGCCAACAAGCCCGGCAAGTCCCTGGAGGTGGCGGCCCGTTACGCGGTGGAGCAGGGCACGGGCAAGACGGCGGTCTGGTTCAGGATGACCAACTCCTCCGCCGCCCCGGTCACGTTCACCATCCGCTCCAACGCCTACCGCAGCGACGGCCCGTGGACCTACACGGTCCCCGCGAACTCCTCCCGCGAGGACTTCTTCAACGCGGTGGCCTACACCCAGGGCTGGTACGACTTCACGGTCCTCGCGGACTCCGACGGCACCTGGTCCCGCCGCTACACCGGCCACATCGAAACCGGCTCCCCCAGCATCACCGGCTGACCACTCCCCCTTCCCCGACCGGACCGCCCCCCGCAACCGCCCCACCCGCAAGCCGCTCTTCCAGCCGCCCGAGGTCCTGCCGGCTCACACCGGCGTGCAGCAGGTACTCCCCGGGGCGCAGCAGCCAGTGCGCCGCGGCCCGGGCCTGCTCGTACACGGTGGTGTTGTGCTCCGCCAGGTAGGCGTCCACCTCCGACCGGTCGTACGGGCGGCCCAGAGCCTCGTACAGGGCCCGCACCTGCGGCTCGCTCAGCCCGTGGTCGACGGCCACCTCCGAGGGGAGGGCGCCCATCAGGCGCAGCAGCACGAGGGCGACCAGCCCGGTGCGGTCCCGGCCCAGCGCGCAGTGGAAGGCCACCCCGCCGGGCTCGGCGCGGGCGATCGCGGTGGCCACCGCGGCCACGCGGTCGGGGAAGCGGCGCAGGAAAGGCCGGAAATAGGCGGGGGTTCCGAATGCCGGAGTGCCCCACCAGCGGTCCCAGAAGTCCCGGTGCTCGACTCCGTCGAGCGGGATGTGCAGGGTGGCCACCCCCGCCGGCCGGGGCGCCGCGTCCTGGTCCGGACCTGCGGTCTCGTCCGGGTTGCGCAGGTCGATGACGGTGCGGACGCCGTGGGCGTACAGCTGCTCCCAGCCGCGCGCGGTGAGCGCGCCGAGCCGGTCGGCGCGGACCAGGCTGCCGGGGGCGACCCGGCCCAGGCCTCCCAGGTCGCGGACGTTGAAACATCCTTCCCACGCAAGGATTCGGCTGGCATGCGCGTCGGTCATAGTCCTCCTGTCGGTACACACCGGACACTTCTTCGGGACGTCCGGGTGGTCAACGCGGTTGCGCGAAGGGAGACTTCGGCGTATGTCGTCTCCCACTCAGCCGTGGGCGCCGGTCCACGGCCAGCCCTACCGCCCCGTCCCCTACCGGCCCGCCCGGATGCCCCGCGAGGAGTCGCTCGCCCGCGCCGCCGAGCTGCGCCGGCGGATGGACGAGCGGCGCACCGTACGCAGCTTCTCGACCGATCCGGTGCCCGAGCAGGTCGTCCTCGACGCCATAGCCTGCGCCGCCACCGCCCCCTCCGGCGCCCACCAGCAGCCGTGGACGTTCGTCCTGGTGAAGGACCCGGAGGTCCGCCGGCAGATCCGGGCCGCCGCCGAGCAGGAGGAGCAGATCTCCTACGACGGCCGGCTCGGCGACGAATGGCTCGCCGCCCTGCGCCCCCTGGGCACGGACTCCGTCAAGCACCACCTGACGGACGCGCCCGCCCTGCTGGTCGTCTTCCAGCAGCGCTACTGGCTGGGCCCCGACGGCACCAAGCGCAAGCACTACTACGTGGACGAGTCCGTGGGCATAGCGGTCGGCATGCTGCTCAGCGCCCTGCACCTGAGCGGGCTGGCCGCCCTGGTCCACACCCCGAGCCCGATGCGCTTCCTCGGCCACGTCCTGAAGCGCCCGGAGAACGAGAAGGCCTTCGCCGTCATCCCGGTCGGCTACCCCGCCGAGGACTGCGAGGTCCCGGACCTGGTCCGCAAGTCCCTCGATCAGGTGATGATCGAGGTCTGAGCCGGCGCGCCGCCGCGGGCACGGCCCGGTCAATGGAAACCGCCCCCGCTCCGGACTTGGGGGTACCGGGGCGGGGGCGGGGTTCACTGGGGCCGTCTTCCGGCCCTCGGGCGTCAGCCCATGTGGGGGTAGCCGTACTCGGTCGGCGGGACCAGGGTCTCCTTGATGGAGCGGGTCGAGGTCCAGCGCAGCAGGTTGGACGCGGCGCCGGCCTTGTCGTTGGTGCCGGAGGCGCGGCCGCCGCCGAAGGGCTGCTGGCCGACGACGGCGCCGGTCGACTTGTCGTTGATGTAGAAGTTGCCCGCGGCGAAGCGGAGCTTCTCCATCGTGTGCGCGGCGGCGTAGCGGTCCGCGGCGATGACGGAGCCGGTCAGGGCGTAGGCCGAGACGCTCTCCATCTGCTCCAGCATCTCGTCGTACTTCTCGTCCTCGTAGACGTGCACGGCGAGGATCGGGCCGAAGTACTCGGTCGTGAAGACCTCGTTCTCCGGGTCGGTGCACTCGATGACGGTCGGGCGGACGAAGTAGCCCTCGGAGTCGTCGTACGTGCCGCCGGCGACGATGGTGCAGGTCGGGTCGGCCTTGGCGCGGTCGATCGCGGCCTTGTTCTTCGCGAAGGAGCGCTCGTCGATGACGGCGCCGATGAAGTTGGACAGGTCGGTGACCGGGCCCATGGTGATGCCGTCGACCTCGGCCGCGAACTGCTCCTTGAAGCCGTCGTTCCAGATGGAGGCCGGGATGTAGGCGCGCGAGGAGGCCGAGCACTTCTGGCCCTGGAACTCGAAGGAGCCGCGGGTCAGGGCGGTCTTCAGCACGGCGCGGTCCGCGGACGGGTGCGCCACGACGAAGTCCTTGCCGCCGGTCTCGCCGACCAGGCGCGGGTAGGACTTGTACTTCTCGATGTTGTTGCCGACCGTCTTCCACAGGTACTGGAAGGTCTTGGTCGAGCCGGTGAAGTGGATGCCCGCCAGCTCCGGGTGCTCCAGGGCGACCTCGGAGACGGCGATGCCGTCGCCGGTGACCAGGTTGATGACGCCCTTGGGCAGGCCGGCCTCCTCCAGCAGCTCCATGAGGAGCACGGCGGCGTGGGTCTGCGTCGGGGACGGCTTCCACACGACCACGTTGCCCATGAGGGCCGGGGCGGTCGGCAGGTTGCCGGCGATGGCCGTGAAGTTGAACGGCGTGATCGCGTAGACGAAGCCCTCCAGCGGGCGGTGGTCGCTGCGGTTCCACACGCCGGCGGAGTTCGCCATCGGCTGCTCGGCCAGGATCTGGCGGGCGAAGTGCACGTTGAAGCGCCAGAAGTCGACGAGCTCGCAGGGGGTGTCGATCTCGGCCTGCTGGGCGGTCTTGGACTGGCCGAGCATGGTCGAGGCGGCCAGCTTCTCGCGCCACGGGCCGGACAGCAGCTCGGCGGCGCGCAGGATGATCGCGGCGCGGTCGTCGAAGGACATCGAGCGCCAGGCCGGGGCGGCGGCCAGGGCGGCGTCGATGGCGTCCTGCGCGTCCTGCTGCGTGGCGTTCGCGTAGGTGCCGATGACCGACTTGTGGGCGTGGGGCTGGACCACGTCGAAGCGGTCGCCGCCGCCCATGCGCTTGACGCCGCCGATGGTCATCGGAAGCTCGATCGGGTTCTCGGCCAGCTGCTTGAGCTGCGCTTCGAGACGCGCGCGCTCCGGGCTGCCCGGGGCGTACGAGTGGACCGGCTCGTTGACCGGCGCGGGGACCTGGGTCACAGCGTCCATGAGGGGTGCAACTCCTTGATGAGGGGTGTTCTGCCGACCGGGGGGTGCTCGGCCCTGAAGCTAGTTCTTGGTGATCAAAGATCGGACGAAGAAGAGCAGATTCGCCGGCTTCTCGGCCAGGCGGCGCATGAAGTAGCCGTACCAGTCGGTGCCGTACGCCGTGTAGACGCGCATGCGGTGGCCCTCGGCGGCGAGCCGCACGTGCTCCTCGCTGCGGATGCCGTACAGCATCTGGAACTCGTACTCGTCGAGCTTGCGGCCTGCCTTGCGGGCGAGCTCCTGGGTGATGACGATCAGACGCGGGTCGTGGGACCCGATCATCGGGTAGCCCTCGCCGTCCATGAGGATCTTCAGGATCCGGACGTACGCCTTGTCGATCTCCGCCTTGTCCTGGTACGCGACCTCGGCGGGCTCCTTGTACGCACCCTTCACGATGCGGACGCGGCTGCCGTTGGCGGCCAGCCGGCGGGCGTCGGCCTCGGTGCGGAACAGGTAGGCCTGGATCACGCAGCCGGTCTGCGGGAAGTCCTTCCGCAGCTCCTCGTGGATGGCGAACATCGAGTCGAGGGTGGTGTGGTCCTCGGCGTCCAGGGTGACCGTGGTGCCGATGGCGGCGGCGGCCTCGACGACCGGGCGGACGTTGGCGAGGGCGAGCTCGTGGCCGCCCTCCAGCGCCTGGCCGAACATCGACAGCTTGACGGACATCTCGGCCCGGGTGCCCAGGCCCAGGTCCTTGAGGCGGCCGATCAGCTCCAGGTAGGCGTCCCGGGCGGCGTACGACTGCTCGACCCGGGTGATGTCCTCGCCCACCACGTCGAGGGTGACCTCGAGGCCCTTGTCGGTGAGCTCCGTGACGATCGGGATGACCTGATCGACGGTCTCGCCGGGGATGAACCGGTTCACCACGGGCTTGGTCACCGGGGCAGCAGAGACGATCTTGCGCATCTTGTCGCTGCGCGACGCGGCGAGGATCACGGGACCCAGCACGGGGCACCTCCAACGGGTGGCAGAAAAGCAGTGAAGCGCCACGAACGTCATCAAGATGAACAGATCATCCTTATCCCGTCGCGACACGGAGAACCACCGTGAAACCTAAGGATCGATCCGATCCTCTGCCATCGACAGCTGTCACGCATCCGTGGCCGCGATCTCAGACAGATGTCTGAAGGCGGCCGGGCGCGATGGGAGAATGGCCGGGTGAAGGGCGATTACCAGGATCTGGTGGACGAGATCTCGGCGCTGCTGGGCGCGCCGGCAACGCTGGAGAACCGGGACTTCCGGCTGATCGCCTTCGGCGCGCACGACAGCGACGACGACCTGGCGATGGACCCGGTGCGGACCCGCTCGATCCTCACCCGCCAGTCCACGGCCGCGGTGCGCAGCTGGTTCGAGGGCTTCGGCATCGCCCGGGCCACCGGCCCGGTCCGCATCCCGGCCGCCCCCGAGGCGGGGGTCTTCCGCGGCCGCATCTGCCTGCCGGTGCGCCACCGCGGCATCGTCCACGGGTACGTGTGGCTGCTGGACACCGAGCCGGGCCCCGGGCAGGAGCAGCTGGACGCCGCGATGGAAGTGGCCGCGCGGATCGGGGTGCTGCTGGCCGACGAGGCCAAGGCGGGGGCGGACCTGTCCCGGGAGCTGCACGCGGTGCTCACCGCCGAGCGGGGCTGGCAGCAGGACATGGCGGTGGCCGCCCTGCGCTCGGCGCTCGGACCCGCGGCGGACGGGCCGCACGCGCTGGTGTGCGTCACACCCTGGCAGGCGGAGCCCCCGCAGTCGGTGCCGGGTGCGGCGGCCGTCTGCCTGGCCCCGTGGCGGCCGGAGGGCCCGAAGGCCCTCGCGGTGCTGGTCCGGCTGCGTTCCGCGGAGGCCGCGGGGCCGGCGGCCGTGGCGGCGGAGCGGCTGCTGGCCGGCGGGAACGGCACCGGGCCCGGCGGGCCCGGCCGGCCCAGCGCCGGGATCGCGGCCCCCCGCCGGGGCCTGGCCGAGCTGGGCGGCGCCTGGCAGGAGGCGGTGGCGGCGGCCCGCGCGGCCGCGGCCCAGCCGCGGCTGGGCCCGGTGGCGCAGTGGG
The DNA here is from genome assembly GCF_055572195.1 of Streptomyces sp. NPDC030809. NCBI lineage: Bacteria > Bacillati > Actinomycetota > Actinomycetes > Kitasatosporales > Streptomycetaceae > Streptomyces > Streptomyces sp. NPDC030809. The sequence goes on along the minus strand of NZ_JBVIDV010000020.1, from coordinate 149,177 downwards.
CCGAGATCGGCCCGTACCGGATGCTCGCGGCGCTGCCCCCGGAGGCGGCGCAGGACCCGGCGACGGCCGCCCTGCTCTCCCCTGCGCACCCGGAACTCTCCCGTACGGCCGAGGTGTTCCTCGACTGCGCCGGGCAGGCCGGCCGGGCCGCTGCTGCCCTCGGCATCCACCGCCAGACCCTGTACTACCGGCTGTCCCGGGTGGAGCAGCTCACCGGCCTGGACCTCGACGAGGGCGAGGACCGGCTGCTGCTCCACATGGCCCTGAAGGCCGCCCGGCTCTAGGCCGCGCCTTCCGGGCCCGCAGCTTCCGAGCCGGCGCCTTCCGAGCTCGCGCCGGATCCGGCCGCGGCACCGGACCCCGTCCCCGACCCCGACCCCAGTGCCGTCTCTGCCGCGCGGCGCATGCCCTCGGTCAGCTCCTCCGCGGTGGCGGCCGACTGCGGGTCGAACATCCACTGGATCATCAGCCCGTTCAGCAGGGCCTGGTAGAAGGCGCCGAGCGTGCGCACCGCCCGCTCGTCGATCTCGTCCTCCGGGGTGCCCGTCAGCATCGAGATCAGCCCCCGGCGCCCCTCGCCCTGCGAGGCGGCCAGCAGCTCCCGCAGCTGGGGCAGCCGGTCACCGCTGAGGGCGACCTCCATGCTCGCCGCCCACACCGGGGTGGACTCGGACCGCCGGGCCACCACGCCCTCCCACACGGAGCGGAAGCGGTCGAGCGAGCCCGGCTCTCCGGCGACCGAGCCCGCGAAACCCTCGCCCCACTCCTCCATCAGGGCGATGAAGGCCTGGGTGAGCAGGGCGTCCTTGGAGCCGTAGTGGTAGCCGATGGAGGCCAGATTGGCTCCCGAGGCGTTGACGATGTCCCGCGCGGTGGTCCGCACGAACCCCTTCTCGGTCAGGCACTTCTTCGCGCCTTCGAGCAGGTCCTCTTTGTGTCCCATGGGCCGACCTTAGCAAGACAACCGTCCAAGACAACCGTCCAAGACGAGCGTTCCACACGGCCGTTCTATACACACGTACTAGACAGACGTTTATGACGCTTGTACATTGCCGCCCATGACGAACTCCGCAGCGCCTCGCGCCGGCCGCCGGGAATGGACCGCCTTCACCGTCCTCCTGCTGCCCCTCCTCCTGGTCTCGATGGACGTCTCCGTCCTGTACTTCGCCATCCCGGCCATCACCCGGGAGCTCGACCCGAGCGCCGCGCAGCAGCTGTGGATCTTCGACAGCTACGCCTTCGCCCTCGCCGGCCTGCTGATCACGATGGGCTCGCTCGGCGACCGGATCGGCCGCCGCCGGCTCCTGCTGGCCGGCGCCGCCGCCTTCGGACTCGCCTCCGTCGGCGCCGCCTACGCCCAGAGCGCCGAGATGCTGATCGCGGCCCGCGCCCTGCTCGGGATCGGCGGGGCCACCCTGATGCCGTCCACACTGGCCCTCGTCCGCAACCTGTTCCGGGACGACGCCCAGCGCACCCGGGCCATCGCCGTCTGGTCCGGCGCCATGGCGGGCGGCATCGCCCTCGGCTCGGTCTTCAGCGGACTGCTGCTCGAGCACTTCTGGTGGGGTTCCGTCTTCCTGGTGAACGTCCCCGCGATGGTGCTGCTGCTGGTCCTGGTCCCCGTACTGGTCCCCGAGTTCAAGGACCCGGCGCCCGGCCGCTTCGACCTGCTCGGCGTGCCGCTGTCCGCGGCCGCCGTGCTCCCCGTCGTCTACGGGCTCAAGGAGATCGCCGCCGAGGGCTTCACCCTCCCCCGCCTCGCCTGCCTGCCGGCCGGCCTCGCCTTCGGGTACGTCTTCGTCCGCCGCCAGCGCAGCCGCGAGGACGCGATGATCAGCCGGACGCTGTTCCGCGACCGCCGCTTCGGTGCGGGCATCGGCCTGAACACCCTGGCCGCCTTCGCCATAATGGGCTCGGCCTACTTCTCCACCCAGTACCTGCAGTCCGTGCTCGGCATGGGCACCCTGGAGGCCGCGCTGTGGAGCCTGGCCCCCTCGCTCGCGGTGGGCGCCGCCGCCCCGGCCGCGGCCGCCCTCGGCCAGAAGTTCGGCCGCGGCCCCGTCATCGCCGGCGGCTTCGCGACCGCCGCGGCCGGGTTCGCCCTGATCGGCCTCGTGGACACCGACTCCCTGTGGCTGCTGCTGACCGGCTGCGCCGTGCTCGCCTCGGGGATGGTCACCGTGATGTCCCTGGTCTCGGACATGGCCCTGTCCTCCGCCCCCGCCGAGAAGGCGGGTTCGGCCGCCTCCCTGCTGGAGACCGGCCAGGAGTTCGGCGGGGCCCTGGGCATGGCCCTGCTGGGCAGCCTCGGCACCGCCGTCTACCGCTCCGACCTCGCCGGCGCCGAGCCCGCGGTCCGCGAGACCCTCGGCGGCGCGGCGGCCACCGCGACCCGGATCGGCGGCCCGGCAGGCGAGCAGGTCCTCGGCCTGGCCAGGGAGGCCTTCGTCCACGGCATGCAGTACGCGGCCCTGGGGGCCACCGCACTGCTCCTGGCGGCGGCCGTCGCGACCGCGGCCCTGCTCCGCCGGAGCCCGGCTCCGGCCGGGCGGCGACTCCCCCGGCAGGCCGACCCCGTCTGCTGAACGACGTAAGAGAAGGTGGTGCGGAGGGGCGGTGAGACGGGGGCGGTGAGACGGGGCGCACGAAAGCGGAAGGGCCCGGGGAGTGGTCCCCGGGCCCTTCCGCCCACGTCACAACGGCCGGATCAGCCGGCCAGGTTCACCGAACGGGCCGAGGTGGCGCCGATCTCGACCGAGATCTCGGTGAGCACGGACTGCGGGACGGTGTCGTCCACGGTGAGGACGGCCAGCGCCTCGCCGTGCTCCTCCGCCCGCGCCACCTGCATGCCGGCGATGTTCAGACCGGCCTCGCCGAGGATCCGGCCGACGGTGCCGACCACGCCCGGGCGGTCGGTGTAGCGGAGCACGACCATGTGGTCGGCCAGCGACAGGTCCACGTCGTACTCGCCGATGCCGACGATCTTCTGGAGGTGCTTGGGGCCGGCCAGGGTGCCGGAGACCGCGACCTCCTGACCGTCCGAGAGGGTGCCGCGCACGGTCACCACGTTGCGGTGGTCAGGGGACTCCGAGCTGGTGGTCAGGCGCACCTCGACCCCGCGCTCCTGGGCGAACAGCGGGGCGTTGACGTAGGAGACCGTCTCGTCGACGACGTCCTCGAACACCCCCTTGAGCGCGGAGAGTTCCAGCACCTTGACGTCGTGCTGGGTGATCTCGCCGCAGACCTCCACGTCGAGCCGGACCGCGACCTCGCCCGCGAGGGCGGTGAAGATCCGGCCGAGCTTCTCGGCGAGCGGCAGGCCCGGGCGGACGTCCTCGGCGATCACACCGCCCTGGACGTTGACCGCGTCCGGCACCAGCTCGCCGGCGAGCGCGAGGCGCACCGACTTGGCGACGGCGATGCCGGCCTTCTCCTGGGCCTCGTCGGTGGAGGCGCCGAGGTGCGGGGTGCAGACGACCTGGTCGAGCTCGAACAGCGGGGAGTCCGTGCAGGGCTCCTTCGCGTACACGTCGAGACCGGCGCCGGCGACGCGGCCCTCCTTGAGCGCGGAGTACAGCGCGGCCTCGTCCACGATCCCGCCGCGGGCGGCGTTGACGATGCGGACGGACGGCTTGACCTTGTGCAGGGCCTCTTCGCCGATGAGGCCGAGGGTCTCCGGGGTCTTGGGCAGGTGCACCGTGATGAAGTCGGCGACCTCCAGCAGCTCGTCCAGCGAGAGCATCTTGACGCCCATCTGGGCGGCGCGCGCGGGCTGCACGTAGGGGTCGTACGCGACGATCTTCATGCCGAAGGCGGACATCCGCTGGGCGACCAGGACGCCGATGCGGCCGAGGCCGACCACGCCGAGGGTCTTCTCGCTCAGCTCGACGCCCGTGTACTTGTTCCGCTTCCACTCGCCGTTCTTCAGGGCGGTGTTGGCCTGCGGGATGTTGCGGGCGGTGGCGACGAGGAGGCCGCAGGCCAGCTCGGCGGCGGTCACGATGTTGGAGGTCGGTGCGTTGACGACCATCACGCCGGCCTTGGTGGCGGCGGAGACGTCCACGTTGTCCAGGCCCACGCCGGCGCGGGCGACGACCTTGAGCTTCTTGGCGAGGGCGATGGCCTCGGCGTCCACCTTGGTGGCCGAGCGGACCAGGATCGCGTCCACGTCGGCGATGGCGGGCAGCAGCTCCGCGCGGTCGGCTCCGTTGCAGTGGCGGATCTCGAAGTCCGGGCCGAGCGCCTCGACGGTGGCAGGCGACAGCTCTTCGGCGATGAGTACGACAGGTTTCGAGCTCACGTGGGTCCTCACGATTCCAGTGCGGACGGCCGTCCCGACGGCCGCAGGCGGTGGAGGGGGTAGCCGCGTGGAAGACGCACGACACTGTGGGCCTGACGCGTATGTGTTGAGCAGTGTAGTGGCGCGGTGGGGGCGGTTTTCCGCCTGTCCGGAAGGATCACCCTTCCGGGGTTGGCCGGGGTGGACAACCGGGGGGCCGCCGGACGTGGGGGGGGGGGGGGGGGGGGGGGGGGGGGAGGGGGGGGTGGGGGGGGGGGGGGGGGGGGGGAGCCCCCTCCCCCCCCCCCCGCGCCGGAGACTAGTTCTCCTCGCTGTCGACCCAGCTCATCAGCTTGCGCAGCTTCTTGCCGGTGGTCTCGAGCAGGTGCTCCTCGTCGGCCTTCTTGTACTCGTTGTACTTGGGCAGACCGGCCTTGTACTCGGCCATCCAGGTGTTGGCGAACTCGCCGTTCTGGATCTCCGCGAGGACCTTCTTCATCTCGGCCTTGGTGGCGTCGGTGATGACGCGCGGGCCGGTGATGTAGTCGCCCCACTCGGCGGTCTCGGAGACCGACCAGCGCATCTTCTCCAGGCCGCCCTCGTACATGAGGTCGACGATGAGCTTCAGCTCGTGCAGGCACTCGAAGTAGGCGATCTCCGGCTGGTAGCCGGCCTCGGTCAGGACCTCGAAACCGGCCTTGACCAGCGCGGAGGCGCCACCGCAGAGGACGGCCTGCTCACCGAACAGGTCGGTCTCGGTCTCCTCGGTGAAGGTGGTCTTGATGACGCCGGCGCGGGTGCCGCCGATGCCGGCCGCGTACGACAGGGCCAGGGCGAAGGCGTTGCCCGTGGCGTCCTGCTCGACGGCGGCGATGCACGGAACGCCGCGGCCCTCCTCGTACTGGCGGCGGACCAGGTGGCCCGGGCCCTTCGGGGCGACCAGGGCGACGTCCACGTTCGCCGGCGGCTGGATGAAGCCGTAGCGGACGTTGAAGCCGTGGCCGAAGAAGAGCGCGTCGCCCTCCTTCAGGTTGTCCTTGATGGACTCCTCGTAGACCTCGGCCTGGATCGGGTCCGGGGTGAGGATCATGATGAGGTCGGCCCACGCGGCGGCCTCGGCGACCGGGAGGACCTTCAGGCCCTGCTCCTCGGCCTTGGCCTTGGACTTGGAGCCCTCCTTCAGGCCGACGACGACGTCGACGCCGGAGTCGCGGAGCGACAGGGCGTGGGCGTGGCCCTGGCTGCCGTAGCCGATGACCGCGACCTTGCGGCCCTGGATGATGGACAGGTCGGCGTCGTTCTCATAGAACAGCTCGGCCACTGGGATATCTCCTTGGTGCGCTGGTGTTGCTCCCACCGTACGGCGGGGGACGGAAGGGAAGTCTTGCGGTCTCGGTATACGAGCGGCCGGCCGGTCCGGTGTGCAGGGCACGCCGGAGCCGGCGACCGGTCAGGCGCTGCGGTCGAGCGCCCGCAGGCTGCGGTCCGTGATGGACCGTCCGCCGCGCCCTATGGCGATCGTGCCGGACTGGACGAGCTCCTTGATGCCGAACGGCTCCAGCATCTTGAGCATGGCCTCCAGCTTGTCGGCGCCGCCGGTGGCCTCGATGGTGACGGCCTCCGGGGAGACGTCCACCGTCTTGGCGCGGAACAGCTTGACGATCTCGACGATCTGCGAGCGGGTCTCGTTGTCGGCGCGGACCTTCACGAGGACGAGTTCGCGCTGGATGGCGGAGGCCGGCTCCAGTTCGACGATCTTGAGCACGTTGACCAGCTTGTTGAGCTGCTTGGTCACCTGCTCCAGAGGCAGGTCCTCGACGTTCACGACGATGGTGATGCGCGAGATGTCGGGGTGCTCGGTGACGCCGACCGCGAGGGAGTCGATGTTGAACCCGCGGCGGGAGAACAGGGCGGCGATCCGGGCCAGGATGCCGGGCGTGTTCTCGACCAGGACGGAGAGCGTGTGCTTGGACATGTGAGTCGGTCTCTCTCTGCGCTCTGCGCTCAGTCGTCTTCGTTGTCGCCGAAGTCGGGGCGGACCCCGCGGGCGGCCATGACCTCGTCGTTGGAGGTGCCGGCGGCGACCATCGGCCACACCATGGCGTCCTCGTGGACGATGAAGTCGATGACGACCGGGCGGTCGTTGATGGCGTTGGCCTCGGCGATGACCTTGTCCAGGTCGGCCGGGTCCTCGCAGCGCAGGGCGACGCAGCCCATGGCCTCGGACAGCTTGACGAAGTCCGGGACGCGGGTGCCCTGGCGGGGGGCGGTGGACTCGCCGAGCTGGGAGCCGACGGTGCCGTGGCCGGTCTCGTCCGCGTGCAGAACGGTGTTGGAGTACCGCTGGTTGTAGAACAGGGTCTGCCACTGGCGGACCATGCCCAGCGCACCGTTGTTGATGATCGCGACCTTGATCGGGATGTTGTTCAGGGCGCAGGTGACGAGTTCCTGATTGGTCATCTGGAAGCAGCCGTCGCCGTCGATCGCCCAGACCGTCCGGTCCGGCTGTCCGACCTTGGCGCCCATGGCGGCGGGGACCGCGTAGCCCATGGTTCCGGCGCCGCCGGAGTTCAGCCAGGTGCGGGGCTCTTCGTAGTTGACGAAGTGCGAGGCCCACATCTGGTGCTGGCCGACGCCCGCCGCGTAGATGGTGTGCGCCGGGGCGAGCTGCCCGATCCGCTCGATGACCTGCTGCGGCGAGAGCATCCCGTCCTCGGGCAGGTCGTAGCCCAGCGGGTAGGTGTCGCGCCAGCGGTTGAGGTCGGCCCACCAGGCGGTGTAGTCGCCGGTGTGGCCCTCGTTGTGCTCGGCCTGGACGGCCTGGACCAGGTCGGCGATGACCTCGCGGGCGTCGCCGACGATCGGGACGTCCACGGCGCGGTTCTTGCCGATCTCGGCCGGGTCGATGTCCGCGTGGATGACCTTGGCGAAGGGGGCGAAGCTGTCGAGCTTGCCGGTGACGCGGTCGTCGAAGCGGGTCCCCAGGGCGATCAGCAGATCGGCCTTCTGGAGGGCGGTGACGGCCGTGACCGCGCCGTGCATGCCCGGCATGCCGACGTGCTGCGGGTGGCTGTCGGGGAAGGAGCCCAGAGCCATCAGGGTGGTGGTGACCGGGGCGCCGGTCAGCTCGGCCAGGACCTTCAGCTCGGCGGTGGCGCCGGACTTCATGACCCCGCCGCCGACGTACAGGACCGGGCGCTTGGCCTGGACGATGAGCTTCGCGGCCTCGCGGATCTGCTTGGCGTGCGGCTTGGTGACCGGCCGGTAGCCCGGGAGGTCCTGGGCCGGCGGCCAGGTGAAGGTGGTCTGGGCCTGGAGGGCGTCCTTGGCGATGTCGACCAGGACCGGGCCGGGGCGGCCGGTGGAGGCGATGTGGAAGGCCTCGGCGATCGTCCGCGGGATGTCCTCGGCCTTGGTGACCAGGAAGTTGTGCTTGGTGATCGGCATCGTGATGCCGACGATGTCCGCCTCCTGGAAGGCGTCGGTGCCGATCGCCTTGGAGGAGACCTGGCCGGTGATCGCGACGAGCGGGACGGAGTCCATGTGCGCGTCGGCGATCGGGGTGACGAGGTTGGTGGCGCCCGGGCCGGAGGTGGCCATGCAGACGCCGACCTTGCCGGTGGCCTGTGCGTAGCCGGTGGCGGCGTGGCCGGCCCCCTGCTCGTGGCGGACCAGGATGTGACGGACCTTCGTCGAGTCCATCATCGGGTCGTAGGCCGGGAGGATGGCCCCGCCCGGGATGCCGAAGACGGTGTCGCACCCCACCTCTTCGAGAGAACGGATGAGGGACTGCGCACCCGTGACGCGCTCGGTCGCAGCGGTCTGCTGTCCTCCGGTACGGGCCCGCGGCTGCGGATGGTGGGCCCCGGTGGCCTGCTCGGTCATCGGCATTCTCTTCTCGAAGCTGAGGGTTTTAGCGAGGTTTCGGTTTTGCCAGTGCAACAAAAAACCCCTCGTGCCGGCAGGCAAGCGAGGGGAGCGCGTCGGGTTCGATCAGCGGGGACATGACTGGCCCAGCTTCAGCCGACGCGCTTTCCAAGTACGAGAATTCGGGTGCGCATGGCACTGACCCTCCCTCTGGCGGGAGGCCGGTGTCAAGTGGGTGGGATGGACGTCTCATTATTTGAGCCCCTACGGCCCCCCAGTGAACCGCCTGCCAGAACCGCCATGGCGTTTCCTCCAGGTACTGGGAACGTACCGCGGACGAGCGCGCGGCGCAGCCGGTACTCGTCCAGAGGGCCGGAAAACGCCATGCCCTGGCCGTGGGTGCACCCCATGGCGCGCAAGGCCATCACCTGCTCCGGCAGGTCCACGCCCTCGGCCACGGATTGCATGCCCAGGTCATTTGCGATGCGCAACAACCCGGCCGTGATCTTGTGGAGTCTGGCCGATTCCACGACCCCTTCGACCAGTCCTCGGTCGATCTTCAAGAGGTCCACGGGCAGCCTGCGGAGGGCGCTGATGGCCGCGTAGCCGCTCCCGAAGCCGTCCAGGGCGATCCGGACCCCGAGCCTCCGCAGCGCCGCCAGACGGCGCTCCAGCTCGTCGAAGGGCACCCGGGGGTCGCTGACGGCGAGCTCGACGACCAGGGAGCCCGAGGGGAGCCCGTGCCGGGCGAGGAGGGCCTCCACGGAGTCCTGGGCGGCCTGGTCCAGCAGCCGGTGCGCGGAGATGCGCACGGCCACCGGGATGCCGTGTCCGGCCCGGCGCCGCTCGGCCGCCTGCACCACGGCCTCCTCCAGCAGTCGGCGGCCCAGCCCGTCGATCCGGGAGGTGTCGCCGGCCGGGAGCCCGCGGCCGGCGGCTGCGTCCGGGCCCTCGGCGACCCTCAGGAGCTCGGCCGGGGTGAACAGGATGCCCTGGGCTGAGCGCCAGCGGGCCTGGGCGGCCACGGCCGTCACGGTGCCGGTGGCCAGGGCCACGACGGGCTGGTGGAGCAGGGTGAACTCGCCCTCGTGGACCGCGGTGCGCAGCCGGCCGGCCGTCTCGGCCATGCGGGCGGTCTCGGACTGCATCTGGGGGACGTACAGCTCCACCCGGTCCTTGCCGCCCGCCTTGGCCCGGTACATCGCGAGGTCGGCGTTGCGCATCAGGTCCGAGGGGGTGATGCCGGGGTCCGCGAAGGCCACGCCGATGCTGGCCGCCACCCGGACCTCGCTGTCCGCGATGCGGTAGGGCCGGGAGAGGGTGATGCGGAGCCGTTCGGCGATCTCGCGGGCCTGGTGCTCGCGGGCGGAGCGGTCTCGGCCGGCGTCGCCGAGGATGAGGGCGGCGAACTCGTCCCCGCCGAGCCGGGCGGCGGTGTCCCCGGCCCGTACGGCCTCCTGGAGCCGCCGGGCGGCCTCCACCAGCAGCTCGTCCCCGCCCTGGTGGCCGATGGTGTCGTTGACGGCCTTGAAGCCGTCGAGGTCGATGAAGAGCACGGCGCTGCCGTGGTCCCCGGCCCGGCGGCCGCCCAGCGCCTGGCGGACCCGGCGGGTGAACAGGGCCCGGTTGGGCAGGTCGGTGAGGGGGTCGTGCTCGGCGCTGTGCTGGAGCTGGGCCTGGAGCCGGACGCGCTCGGTGACGTCCCGGCTGTTGAGGATCAGCCCGCCCTGGTGGCGGTTGACGGTGGACTCGACGTTGAGCCACTCGCCGGTGCCGGACTCGAAGCGGCACTCGATGCGGGTGGTGGGCTCCTCGGCGGGCGGCGCGGCGAGGAAGCGGCGCACCTCGTGGACCACCCGGCCGAGGTCGTCGGGGTGGATGAGGGCGGCCAGCTCGGTGCCCACGAGTTCCTCGGCCTCGCGCCCGTAGACCCCGGCGGCGGCGGGGCTGACGTAGCGGAGCACGCCGTTCGGGGCGGCGATCATGATCACGTCGCTGGAGCCCTGGACCAGGGAGCGGAAGTGGTTCTCCTTCTGGGCCAGCTCCGCGGTGAGGGCCATGTTGTCCAGGAGCATGATGCCCTGGCGGACCACGAGGGCGAGGATCACGGTGCAGCCGGTGAAGACGACGACCCGGTCCACCCGGCGCCCGTCGAGCACGTTGTAGAGGATCCCGAGGGTGCAGACGGCGGCCGCCAGGTACGGGGTGAGGGCGGGCAGCGATCCGGTGAGGGGGCGGCCGTGCGGGCGCGGGGCCGGGGGCCGGACGGGGCCCTCCGGCCCGTACATCCTGCGGGCTCCCCAGGGGGCGTACGCGAGGAGCAGCGAGCCGGCGAACCAGCCGGCGTCGAGGAGCTGGCCGGACTGGTAGTTGGCGCGCAGCAGCGGGGAGGTGAAGAGGGCGTCGCTCAGCACGGTCAGGGCGAGGGCGGCCACGGCGGTGTTCACCGCGGAGCGGTTGCCGGCGGTGCGGCGGAAGTGCAGCACCAGGACGATCGAGACGAGGGCGATGTCGAGCAGCGGGTAGGCGAGCGAGAGGGCCGCCCGGGACACGGTGCCGGAGCCGCCGGAGGCCACGGACTCGGCGGTGTGCGCGAGGGCGAGGCTCCAGGACAGGGTGAGCAGGGAGCCGCCGATCAGCCAGGAGTCGAGGGCCAGGCACACCCAGCCGGCCCGGGAGACCGGGCGTTTGGCGAGGACGAGGAGGCCGACGATGGCGGGCGGCGCGAAGCAGAGGAAGAAGAAGTCGGCGAGGGAGGGTTCGGGCACCTGCCGGCCGAGCACGACCTCGTACCAGCCCCAGATGGCGTTGCCGCCGGCGCCCATGAGGGAGGAGAAGGCGAAGAGCAGCCAGGCGGGCCGCTCGCGGCCGGCATGGGAGCGCGCGTACGAGTGGCACGCGACGGCGGCGAGCAGGCCCGCGGCGCTGAGCCCGAAGTCGCCCATCACGTAGGCGACTTGCTCCGAGCCCCAGCCGAGGGCGGCGCCCACGGCGTACCCGCCGCACACCACGGCGAGGAGGAGCTGGGCGCCGAGGCCCCGCCCGCCGGGGACCGGCTGGCGGGTCAGGAGCGCCCCGGGGGCGCTCACCGGGGCTCCCTGGCTGAAATCGGCGCCCTGCGGCGCCGCCGGCGGCTGCCTCGCCGCCTCGGAATCTTGGTCCATTGGCCGTGCATCGCCCGTCGCCCCCCAAAGTGTCCGATCACTCCCCAGCGCCGTACGTTCGCGGCGCAGCCCCTTGTTCCGGACGATACACCAGTTTCGTCACTCAGGGACATAGCACCTCTACGCTGCGTGACCAGCGGGAACATATGGGCACGGAGTGCACACGATCTGCTCCGGAGCGTGCACAACCGGACTCATTCCGTGATCATTACGGTGTTCTGCACCTGCTCTCCTGCTGCGAAGAGGGACAGCTGGCGGGCCAGCAGACGCTTGACGCGGGGCATGAACGCCGAGGTGCTGCCGCCGACATGCGGTGTGATCAGGACATGCGGAGCATGCCAGAGCGGGTGCCCGGCCGGCAGCGGTTCCGGGTCGGTCACGTCGAGCGCGGCGCGCAGCCGTCCCGACTCCAGCTCGGCGAGCAGGGCCTTGGTGTCGACGACCGGGCCGCGGGCCACGTTCACGAGCAGGGCCCCGTCCTTCATGCGGCCGAGGAAGACGGCGTCCACCAAGCCCCGGGTCTGCTCGGTGAGGGGCGTGGACAGGATCACGACGTCGGCCTCGGGCAGCAGCGCGGGCAGGTCGGCCAGGGCGTGGACCGGGCCGCGGGCGACGGTGCGGGCCGTGCGGGCCACGCGGTCGATGCGGGCGCACTCGAAGGGGGCGAGGCGGTCCTCGATGGCCGCGCCGATGGAGCCGTAGCCGACGATCAGCACGGACTTGTCGGCGAGGGCCGGGTAGAAGCCGTCCCGCCACTCCTCGCGGTCCTGCCCGCGGACGAAGCCGGGGAAGCCGCGCAGCGAGGCGAGGACGAGCGCGAGGGTCAGCTCGGCGGTGCTTGGCCTCGTGGACCCCGCGCGCGTTGCAGAGCCGTACGCCCGGGCGCAGCGCGCCGAGGCCGGGCAGGACGTGGTCGATGCCCGCCGAGAGGGTCTGGACGACCTCGACCCCGGTCATGCCGGGCAGCGGGCGGGTGGCGACCTCGGGTCCCTTCATGTACGGGACCACGTAGTAGGAGCAGTCGGCCGGATCGGCGGGGAACTCGGGGCCGCCGTCCCAGAACCGGTAGTGCAGGCCCTCGGGGAGGCCGTCGATCTCGTCGGCCGCTATCGGCAGCCACACGTCTTTCGTCATGCGAGGAGGCTATGGCAACCGCCGATGATCAAGCCCGCGGCGGGGACCGTTAGTTTGGGGAGCGGGAGAGGGAGGGGTGCGAGCAGGTGGAGCGCAGGACTATCGGCGCGGCGGCCCTGGAGGTCGGCGCCGTCGGGCTCGGCTGCATGCCGATGAGCTGGGCCTACGCCGCCTCCCAGCGGCGCGGTGCGGAGTCGGTGCGCGCGGTGCACACGGCCCTGGACCTCGGGGTGAGCCTGCTGGACACGGCGGACATGTACGGGCCGTTCACCAACGAGCTGCTGGTCGGGCGGGTGCTGAAGGAGCGGCGGTCCGAGGCCTTCGTGTCCACCAAGGTCGGCCTCCGGGTGGGCGACCAGCACGTGGTCACGAACGGGCGGCCCGGGTACGTGCGCCGGGCCTGCGACGCCTCGCTGCGGCGGCTCCAGACCGACGTGATCGACCTGTACCAGCTGCACCGGCCGGATCCGGAGGTCCCCGTCGAGGAGACCTGGGGGGCGATGGCGGAGCTGGTGACGGCGGGCAAGGTGCGGGCGCTGGGGTTCTGCGCGGTGGGGGCGCGGGCCCGGCGCGGGGCGGGGCCGTTCGAGGCGGTGCTCGGGCAGCTGGAGCGGGTGCAGCAGGTGTTCCCGGTGAGCACGGTGCAGGCCGAGCTCTCGGTGTGGTCGCCGGCGGCGCTGCGGGAGCTGCTGCCGTGGTGCGCGGCGCGCGGAGTGGGCTTCCTGGCGGCCATGCCGCTGGGCAGCGGCTTCCTGCCGGGGACGCTGACGCCGGGACAGGGCTTCGAACCGGAGGACGTGCGGGCCCGGCACCCGCGGTTCACGGCGTACGCGATGGCGGCCAACCAGTCGCTGCCGGCGGGGCTGCGGCGGATCGCGCTGCGGCACGGGCCGCAGGTCACGGCGGCGCAGGTGGCGCTGGCGTGGGTGCTGGCGCAGGGGCCGCACGTGGTGCCCGTGCCGGGGACGAAGCGGGCCCGGTGGGCGGCGGAGAACGCCCGGGCGGCCGGGGTGCTGCTGACGGCCGAGGATCTGGCGGAGATAGCGGCACTGCCGGCCGCGGTGGGCTCCTGGGACTGAGCGGCCGGCGGCAAACCCACTCGATCGGGTGTACGAGTGGCGGAACTCGGCGGGGGCGGGTCGGGGTTGAGGAGGGTGTAGGCGGATGGAGGAGCGGGACGGGGGAAGGAGCAGGCCATGAGCAGGCGGACGAGGGGTGCGGTGGCGGCCGGGGTGCTGGCCGGGTGCGGTGCACTGCTGGCGGCGGGGTGTTCGTCGGGGGGCGGGGCGGGACTGCCGGAGCTGTCGGGGGGCGCCTCGCCGGCGAAGTCCTCGGCGAGGGCTTCCGCGAGCCCGTCGGCGGCGGATCCGAGCGGTGCGGGACCGGCGCCGGCGAAGGGGTCGGTGACGGTCACGGGCGTGGTGGCCAAGGGGCTGAAGAGCCCGTGGGGCGCGGCCCCGCTGCCCGGCGGGGACCTGCTGGTCGCCTCGCGGGACGAGGGGACGATCAGCAGGGTCGATGCGGGCAGCGGCACGGTGACGGTGGTCGGCGAGGTGCCGGGGGTGTCCCCGGGCGGCGAGGGCGGGCTGCTGGGCCTGGCCCTCTCCCCCGATTTCGCCTCGGACCGGCTGGTGTACGCGTACTTCACGACGGAGTCGGACAACCGCATCGCCCGGATGCGGTACGAGGAGAAGAGACCTGCGGGCCGGCAGCTGGGGGCGCCGGACACGGTGTTCCGGGGCATCCCCAAGGGGGTGATCCACAACGGCGGGCGGATCGCCTTCGGCCCGGACGGCATGCTGTACGCGGGCACGGGCGAGACGGGCGACTCCTCGCTGGCCCAGGACCGGAAGTCGCTGGGCGGGAAGATCCTGCGCATGACCCCGGACGGCGAGCCGGTGCACGGCAATCCGGAGGCGGACTCGGTCGTCTATTCGTACGGCCACCGGAACGTGCAGGGACTGGCCTGGGACGCCGGGAAGCGGCTGTGGGCGGCGGAGTTCGGGCAGCAGACCTGGGACGAGCTGAACCGGATCGAGCCGGGCGGGAACTACGGCTGGCCGGTCGTGGAGGGCAAGGCGGGCCGGAGCGGGTTCAAGGACCCGGTGGCCCAGTGGCGGACCGACCAGGCCTCGCCCAGCGGGATCGCGATCGCCGAGGGCTCGGTGTGGATGGCGGGCCTCCGCGGCGAGCGCCTGTGGCGCATCCCCCTGGACGGCACCCGGCCCGCAGCCGCCCCCCAGGCCTTCCTCGCGGAGAAATACGGCCGCCTCCGCACGGTCCTCTCCACCGGCGGCAACCACCTCCTCCTCATAACAAGCGAAACGGACGGCCGCGGCACCCCCACCCCGGAAGACGACCGCATCCTGTCGCTCACGGTCCACTGACGGAACCCACGGCAACACCGGCACCTTCCAGGCCCGCCAAACCCAGCCCCCGCCGGCGCCTCAGGCAAACGCAGCCTCACCGGCGCCTCGGGCAAACCCAGCCTCGCCGGCGCTTGAGGCAAACCCAGCCTCGCCGGCGTTTGAGGCGCGGGGGTCCGGGGGCGGAGCCCCCGAAACCACACGGCGCCCCGCACCCTCAGGACCGGCCGGACCAAATCCAGCCCCGCCAGCGCGGGAGCCAAACCCAGCCCCGCCGGCGTTTGAGGCGCGGGGGTCCGGGGCGGAGCCCCGGTTCGGGAAGGGGCGGGCGGGGCAAGCGGTCAGGCCGACGGGGCCGCGGAGGGGCCGAACAACCTCAGCCGGTGCGCCAGCGCAGCGGCCTCCCCCCGCCCCCCAACCCCCAGCTTCGCCAGGATGTTGGACACATGCACACTCGCCGTCTTCGGCGAGATGAACAGCTCCTCCGCAATCTGCCGGTTGCTCCGCCCCACCGCCACCAGCCGCAGCACATCCCGCTCCCGGCTGGTGAGCCCCAGCGCCTCGGCCGGATCCTCGACGACCTCGCCGACGAGGACCCCGGCCGGGGCCGACAGGGAGAGCCGGGCCCGCTGCGCGAGCAGCGCCAGGTCCTCCCGCAGCCGGCGGCAGCCGAGCCGCTCGGCGCTCTCCAGGGCCTCGCGCAGCAGCCCGGCGGCCCGCTCCCGGTCCCCGCCGCCGGCGAGCAGGGCCTCGCCGAGCCGGTGGAGGACCCGGGCCAGCAGGTAGGGCCGGTGCAGGGGTCGGACGGCCGCTTCGGTCTCCTCCCAGTCGGCGAGGGTGTCCTCCCCCTCGGCCCGCCGCAGCTCGGCGCGGACGTAGAGGGAGTGGGCCGCCCACACCGGGACGGGTGTGGGGAGTCCGCGGGCCTCGGCGCGGATCAGGGCCAGCGCCTCGGCCCGGCCGGCCTCGGCCGCGGGCAGCCCGCGGGCGTCCGCCTCGGCGGTGGCCGCGGCCAGCAGCAGCGGCCAGGCGTAGCGGTGCTGGCCGAGGGGGAAGCCGAATTCCACGGCGCGCCGGAGTTCGGCACGGGCGTCGAGGATCCGGCCCTCGGCCGCGGCGATGCCCAGGGCGAGGCGGAACAGCGGGATGCGGTGCTGCGGAGAGGACTCCTGGGCACCGAAGTGTCCTGTGGCGGCCTCCAGTTGGGCCGCTGCCTCGGTCAGCTCGCCCCGGGCCAGGGCGAGATGGGCGAGGCGGGCCGCGCCCGAGCCGCGCGGCCGGGCGCTCTGGGCGGCGCGCAGGGCGCGCTGGGCGACGGTGGCGGCCTCGTCCCAGCGCCCGAGGCTGTAGAGGGACTCGGCCATGTTGCCGCTGACCCAGGCCTCGGAGTCGTAGAGACGGTAGGAGCGGACCCGCTCCACCCCCTGGGCGGCCAGTTCCACGGCCTCGTGGGACCGGCCGGCGTTTTCGAGTTGGGAGGAGATGTTGATATGTGCACGGCCTTCGAGCAGGGACAGGCCGAGTTCGCGGGCGCGGTCCTTGACCGCCTGCATCTCGGCGACCCCGCGGTCCACGTCGGTGTCGGCGAGCAGGCAGCCCACGGTGAGGCGCGCGTTGAGCTCCACGTCCTCGGCGCCGATCATCCGGGCGTATTCCACTGCGCGTTCGGCGGTGGCCAGGTTGTCCGGTCCGGGGCGGTTGAGCATGCCCCAGCCGGCGACCAGGACCAGCACCTCGGCGTGCACCTGGGACGGGGGCAGCCCGCGCACCAGGTCCTGGGCGATGGCGAGTTCCTCCCAGCCGTCGCCGCGGGAGAGGCCGGAGACGAGCCGGGAGCGCTCGGTCCAGAACCAGGCCGCGCGCAGCGGGTCGTTCTCCTCCTCCAGCATGTGCAGCGCCGTCTTCGTCAGCTTGAGGGCGCGTTCGCGCTCGCCGCCGAACCGGGCGGCGACCGTGGCCTCGGCGAGCAGGTCCAGCCGGCGCAGCGGGGTGGACTCGGGGTCGCAGCCGCACGGCGGGTACACCGCGGCGTCGTCCGCGGGGCGCAGCTCCTCGCGGACCTCGGCCGGCGCGTCGTCCCACAGGTCGAGCGCGCGTTCCAGCAGGCGCAGCTGCTCGGAGTAGGCGTGCCGGCGGCGGGCGGCCACGGAGGCCTCCAGCGCGGCGGGCAGGGCCTTGGCCGGGTCGTTGGCGTAGTACCAGTAGTTGGCGAGCCGGATGACCCGCTCCTCGGCGCGCACCAGGGAGTCGTCGGCTTCGAGGGCCTCGGCGTAGCGGCGGTTGACCCGGGCCCGTTCGCCGGGCAGGAGGTCGTCGCCGACGGCCTCGCGGACGAGGGAGTGCCGGAAGCGGTAGCCGTCGCCGTCGGGGGTGGCGATGAGGATGTTGGCGCCGACGGCCGCGCGGAGGGCCTCGATCAGCTCGTCCTCGGAGAGCCGGGAGACGGCCAGCAGCAGCGGGTACTCGACGGTGGAGCCGCCCTCGGCGACGAGCCGGACCACGCGCTGGGTGGCCTCGGGGAGCACCTCGACCCGGACGAGGAGCAGGTCGCGCAGGGATTCGGTGAGGCCGGTGCGGCAGCCGCTGGCCATGGAGGCGACGAGTTCCTCGACGAAGAAGGCGTTGCCGTCGGAGCGGTCGAAGACGGCGTCGACCAGGTTCTCGTCGGGGTCCGTGGACAGGATGCCGGCGAGCTGGCGACGGACTTCGGCGCGGGTGAAGCGGGCGAGCTCCACGCGCCGGACGGTGCGCAGCCGGTCGAGTTCGGCGAGCAGGGGCCGCAGCGGGTGGCGGCGGTGGACGTCGTCGGCGCGGTAGGTGGCGACCAGGACGAGGCGTCCGCCGGCGAGGGTGCGGAAGAGGTAGGACAGCAGGTGCCGGGTGGAGGTGTCCGCCCAGTGCAGGTCTTCCAGGACGATCACGACGGTGCGTTCGGCGGCCAGCTTCTCCAGGAGGCGGGCGGTCAGCTCGAAGAGCCGTGCGGTGCTCTCCTCGTCGTGGGGGCCCTTGGGGGTGTCGCCGAGCTCGGGCAGGATGCGGGCGAGTTCGTCCTCCTGGCCGGCGGCCGCGGCGGCGAGCTCCTCGGGGAGCATCCGGCGCAGGGCGCGCAGGGCCGTGGAAAAGGGGGCGAAGGGAAGCCCCTCCGCCCCGATCTCCACACATCCTCCGACGGCCACGACGGCTTCGCGCCGGGCGGCCTCGGAGAGGAACTCCTCGGTGAGCCGGGTCTTGCCGACTCCGGCTTCACCGCCGATGAGCAGGGCCTGAGGCTCCTGCCGGGCGGCGCGGGCGAGTGCATCGGTGAGCACGGCCAGTTCGTCGGCTCGGCCGACGAACACCGGGCTGACGGACCTGGTTTCCACGCCGCCGAGCATCGCACAGAGATCCGGTCGGGCGGCAGTCGTTATCACGGGCGGGGTCATGGTCGGCCGGTATCCGTCCGCGGGCGGGCGGGTTACGCGGCCTTGGTGAACCGGTGCCGGTTCGCCTTCACCCGGCCTTCCTGTTCATCGTTGCCGCTCGTGCCGCGGGCCACGGCCTTGCGGAACAGCTTGGCCCGGCGGAAGGCGTCGGCCTCGCGGATCAGGTCGGCGCTGCGCATCGTGGCGATCTCGTACTCGAACATCTCGTCATCTCCTGGCTGGTTTTCCGGGCACCTCGTTCGGTGTGATCCAAGGTTCGCCTGCCAGGGGGTGCCGGCACATCGGGCGTGTGCCGCATGTGTCGGGGCCCGGGGTCCTTAGTCCCGGCCTCGGGCGCCCGGGGGCCGCCTAAGCCGGTGCCTAGGCGGGGTCCCCGGGCCGGGCCGGGGCCTTAGACCGGCCCCCGGCCGGGTCAGGGGGCGGTGGGCAGGGGGGCGAGGAGGTCCGCGTACATGAGGGCGGAGAGGAGGACGCCGAGGAGGCCGAGGGCCACGGCGGCGCCGGAGACGGCGCGGACCCAGACGGGGAGGGTGCGGCCGGGGGCGCCGAAGGCGGGGCGGGCCAGGACGAGGAGGCCGGTGAGGAGGGCGAGGACCGCGAAGCCGCCGTTGACGAGGGCGGTGGTGTGCCAGGCGTTGCCGTAGAGGGCCTCGATCTTGGCCGCGGTGGAGCCGGCGGTGGCCGAGTCGATCTGGCCGATGAGGGTCTGGCGTTCGGCGAGGGTGCGGGACAGCCAGCTGCCGCTGAGGCCGACCACGCCGAGGCCGGCGGCGGTGAGCGCGGCGGTGGCGGCGCCCACTCCGGAGGGCGGGCGGGTGTCGAGCTCGTCCGGCGTGAGGCCGTCGTTGTCGTCCTCGTCGGTGTCGAGGGCGTCGAGCAGGTCCTCTGCGGGGGCCGCGGCGGTCTCTTCGTCCGGGGCCGCGTCCGCGGTGCCGGCGGTCTTCGTGGTGTCCATGCGGGCACCGTAGGCGGGCTTTCTGAGAGCCTTCTGAGAACACCCGGGAGCCGTTCCCCCCGGCTGCCCGTCCGCCCCGGCGCGGGGCGGACGAGGCTCCGTCGGGCGGGACGGCTGCCCTCAGGCGGAGCAGGCGCCGTCGGATGGAGCGGGGGGCGTCAGGGCTTCGGCCAGTCGTTGGCGAGGACGGACCAGACCTCGGTGGACTGGCGCTTGCCGCGGTGCAGGTGGTTCTCGCGCAGGACGCCCTCGCGGGTCAGGCCCAGGCGCGCGGCGACGGCGATGCTCTTGGTGTTCTCGGTGCAGACGTGCCATTCCACGCGGTGCATGCCGCGCACGTGGAAGGCGTAGTCGATCAGGACCCGGCAGGCCCGGGTGACAAGGCCGCGGCCGGCGGCGGCGGGCTCCAGCCAGCAGCCGACCTCGCAGTTGCCCTGGGCGGCGTCGAAATGGGGGAAGAGGACGCCGCCGCGGAGGGTGCCGTCCACCCAGATGCCGAAGAGGCGGATGCTGTCGTTGGCGGCCTTCTCCGCGTTGAGGCGGAGGAACTCGCGGGCGGAGTCCACGTCCTTGGCGCGGTCGGGGAAGCCCACGTACTGGCCGATGAACTCGCGGCCGCGCTCCATGTGCGCGAAGAACTCCTCGGCGTGCCACATTTCCAGCGGCTTGAGCTGGGCGTCTTCGGCCAGGTCTATCGCGAACATGCGGCTCCTTCGGCGGTTACCGGGACACGGGTGTCGTGGCGGCGGGTTCCGCGCTGCCTTCGCTCGCCCGCTGCGTCGGAAGTGTCGCATGCCGTACGAAGTCCGGCGGTTCGATGCTGATGCGGGGCAGCCGCCGGTCCAGCCAGCGGGGCAGCCACCAGTTGGCGCCGCCGAGCATGTGCATGAGGGCCGGTACGAGGAGGGTGCGGAGCACGAAGGCGTCCAGGGCCACCGCCGCGGCCAGCGCGATGCCGAACATGGCGATGATGCGGTCCCCGCTGAGCACGAAGGCGAGGAAGACGGAGATCATGATCACGGCGGCGGAGTTGATGACCCGGCTGGTCTCGGCCAGGCCGACCCGGACCGCCCGGGTGTTGTCCCCGGTCTCCAGCCACTCCTCGTACATCCGACTGACCAGGAAGACCTGGTAGTCCATGGACAGTCCGAAGAGCACGGAGACCATGATCACCGGGAGGAAGGGCTCGATCGGGCCGGCGCTGCCGAGGCCCAGCAGCTCGCTGCCCCAGCCCCACTGGAAGATCGCGACGACGATGCCGAAGGAGGAGGCGACCGCGGCCACGTTCATCGCGGCGGCCTTGAGGGGGATGCCGATCGAGCGGAACGCCAGCAGGAGCAGGGCGCAGCCGAGGGTGATGACCACGCCGACGAACAGCGGCAGCTTGCCGATGATGACCTCGGCGAAGTCGTCGTAGCCGGCCGTCACCCCGCCGACGTGGACCTGCATGGTGCTGCCGTGCTCGGCCTCGGGGATCACGGTGCCGCGGAGCCGGTCGACGAGGGCGCTGGTGTCGCGGGACTGCGGGGCGGATTCCGGTATGACGGTGAGGACGGCGGTGTCCCCGCTGCGGTTGGAGACGGCCGGGCCGGTGGAGGCGACTCCGGGGGTGGTGCGGAGGGTCTCGGCGAGCCGGTCGAGGGCCACCCGGTCGCCGGCCCCGTCGAGGCGGGCCACGAGGGCGAGCGGCCCGTTGACTCCGGGGCCGAATCCGTCGGCCAGCAGGTCGTAGGCCTGCCGGGTGGTGGAGGTGGCCGGGTTGTTGCCCTGGTCGGAGGTGCCGAGGTGGAGGGAGAGGGTGGGCAGCGCGAGGACGGCCATGACCACGGCGGCGACGGCGCCGAGCAGCTTGGGGTGGCGTTCGACGAAGGCCGACCAGCGGGCGGCGAAGCCGGTGAGCACTTCCGGTTCCGGGCCGTGCTCGGCGAGCCGGCGGCGTTCGCGGCGGGACAGGGCGCGCGTGCCGATGAGGGAGAGGAGCGCCGGCAGCAGGGTCACCGAGGCGGCGACGGTGAGCACGACGGTGAGGGAGGCGGCGAGGGCGACCCCGTTGAGGAAGTTCAGCCGCAGGATCAGCATGCCGAGCAGGGCGATGCAGACGGTGGCGCCGGCGAAGACGACGGCCCGGCCGGTGGTCGCCACGGCGTTCTGCGCGGACTCCTCGACCGTCAGGCCGCGTTTGAGGCCCTTGCGGTGCCGGGTGACGATGAAGAGCGCGTAGTCGATGCCGACGCCGAGGCCGATGAGCATGCCGAGCATGGGCGCGAAGTCGGCCACGGACATGGCGTGGCCGAGCAGCACGATGCCCGCGTAGGCGGTGCCGACGCTGACCAGGGCGGTGGCGATGGGCAGCAGGCTGGCGGCCAGCGAGCCGAAGGCGAGGAAGAGGACCACGGCGGCCACGGCCACGCCGATGACCTCGGCGAGGTGGGCGGTGGGGGCCTCGGTGAGGCCGACGGCCCGGCCGCCGAGTTCGACCTGGAGCCCGTCCCCTTCGGCGGCCTTGGCGGTGTCCACCACGGCCTGGGCCTGGCTCTTGGGTACGGCGTCGGCCTGCCGGTCGAAGGTGACCACGGCGTAGGCGGTGCGCCCGTCGGCGCTGATCTGGGCGGCGCCCTCGGGGCGGTAGGGGCCGCTGACGGAGCCGATGCCGGGCAGGTCGGCGATCCGGTCGAGCACGCGGCTCATGCGCTGCTCGACTTCGGGGGTGCGGGCGGTCCGGCCGGCCGGGGTGTGCCACACGACGGTGTCGGTGTCCCCGCCCTGGCCGTGGAAGCCCTCGCGGAGCAGCTCGGTCGCGCGTCCCGACTCGGTGCCGGGTACCTCGTAGTCGTTGGAGTACGCGGTGCCGGCGACGGCCGCTGCGGCGGCGGTGCCGCCGAACGCGAGGAGCCAGAGGAGGACGGCGACGAGGCGGTGCCGGATGCACCACCGTGCGATTGCTGCCAACGGACGTGCTCCCTGGTGGTTCGGATCTTTACCGGGAACACCCGACGCAAAGAACGCTGTGCCTGATCACTCAACGGTCACACCGGACCAGGGACACCATTGCAGCGATTGGTGATCGTTGGTCCGTTTCGTGTGCATCGTCACAGGGGCTTCCGCGCGGTGGGGACCTTCGCCCCGGGACGGTGGCCCCGGCCGTCGGTTACAGGCGCCCTTCGAGCGTCCTTCGGGCACCCGTCGAGCGTCTCGGGGGCGACCTGCGAGCGGGGGTCGAGGGCCCGTCGAGCGCCCTGCGACGTCCCGGCGGGCGCGCCGCCGGATCAGCTCCGCGTGTTGACGAAGCCGATCACGACCGCTCCCCACCAGCACACCTGGGAGATGCCGGCGGTGGCGGCGCAGCGCAGGGTGAGGGCGGCGGGCAGGGCCGCGGCGCCGGACGCGCCCTCGGCGCCGAGGTGGCCCTTGAGGCGCTCGCCGAGGGTGCCGGCCTGGAGTCCGTTGACGGTGAGGACGAGGACGAGGAGCAGCTTGGTCTGGGTGAGCGGCGAGCCGAGGTCCGGGTGGAGCATGACCCCGCTGCCGACGAGCCCGGCCAGGCCGGCCCAGATCGGGGTGTGCAGCCGGGCGGTGGCGGCGGTGACCTCGGCGAGCGTGCAGCGCCCGGTGAGCCAGAGCGCTCCGTACCAGTCGGCCGAGAGCACCGCTCCGAAGCCGAGGACGAGGGAGGCGAGGTGGACGAAGAGGGCGGCGTTGTGGAGTGCGGGGTCGACGCGCAGGTGGGCGGAGACCCACAGCGCCCCGGTGATGAGGAGCACCGCTCCGAGGCCGGTGGCGGAGACCGTCCACCAGGAGTCGTAGACCCGGAGCGGTCCCGGTCTGCCCTTCGCCACCTCCGGCATGCCCACCGCCATGACCGCCTCCTCCGCTCGGCACCAATCACTCAGGGAAGGCTTACCTAATATTTATGTGAGGCGTCAACCTTCGTCCACGCCCTGATCGGGGGTCACCCGGTACCCGGGCACCGAGGGCCAGCGCACGGTGAGGACCACGGAGTCCTCCTCGGCGTACCAGGAGTGGTCCACCCCGCGTCCCCAGACCACGTAGTCGCCCTGCTCGGCCAGGACCACGCTGCGGCCCGGGAGTTCGACCCGGAAGCGACCGCTGACCAGGACCTGGAGCGCGGTCCGCGCCTCGCCCCGCACCCACTGCGCCCGCCGGTCCCCCCGGGGGTGGATCCCCCACTTGATCTCGACGTCCGCGCTGTGGCGGGGATCACCCGGCTCCTTGAAGTGGCCGAGCAGCCAGCCGTGGTCGAGGGGGGCGTCCTTGCCGGCGTTGCCCACGTACACGTTCTCTGAGGTGTGCTCTGTCATGGCACGGAGCGTAGGGCCGGGGCGTGCGGGCAATCCGGTTGCAGGCGGGCCCGCGGGCCTGCTGGGGTGGGGGCATGGATCATGCTTCGGTACGCGAACTGTACGACCTCGAGATGCGGCGCAACGCCGCGCCCGACGGGCCGGGGGCCCGGGTGGAGCGCCTGGAGCGGGTGGTGCGCCAGAGCGCCCCGCCGCTCGGCTTCAACGGGGTCCTGTGGTCGGACCTGGACGAGTCCGGGGCGGATCGGGTGATCGCCGAGCAGATCGCGCACTTCGCCTCCCTGGAGGGCGGCCGCACCTGGGAGTGGAAGCTCTACCTGCACGACACCCCGGCGGACCTGGGCGCCCGGCTGCAGGCGGCCGGGCTGGAGCCCGAGGAGCCGGAGACCCTCATGGTCGCCGAGGTGGCCGGGCTGTCCACCGACCAGACCCCGCCGCCGGGGATCGAGCTGCGGCCGGTCACCGACGCGGCCGGGGTGGAGCTGATGATGGCGGTGCACGACCGCGCCTTCGGCGGGGCGCCCCGGCCGGACCTGCACCGGCAGCTGCTGGACCTGGTCACCGGGGAACCCGAGCGGGTCGCCGCGGTGGTCGCGATGGCCGGGGAGGTCCCGGTGAGCGCGGCGCGGCTGGAGATGCGGCCGGGGGCGCCCTTCGCGGGCCTGTGGGGCGGCGGCACCGCCCCGGAGTGGCGCGGCCGGGGCATCTACCGCGCCCTCGTCGCCTACCGGGCCGGCATCGCGGCCGCGCACGGCATCCGGTACCTGCAGGTGGACGCCTCGGACCAGAGCCGGCCCATCCTGGAGCGGCTGGGCTTCGCGCCGCTCGGGGTGACCGTGCCGTACGTCTGGCCCGGACTGCGGCCGGAGGGCGAGCAGTGACCGGGGACCTCGGAACGGGAACGGGAGCCGGATCCGGAGCCGGAACCGGACCCGAAAACGGCAAGGGCAATGGCAGCGGAGCCGGTACGGCACCCGGCACCGGAGCGGCCGGGGCGCAGCCGTCCGACCCGCGCGTGCCCCCGCCGCTGACCGGCGGCGAGCGCGAGACCCTGCGCGCCTTCCTCGACTACCAGCGGGCCACCCTCGCCCTGAAGTGCGAGGGGCTCGGCGACGAGGAGCTGCGGCGGCGCTCCAGCCCGCCGTCCACGCTCACCCTGCTCGGCCTGGTCCGGCACATGGCGGAGGTGGAGCGGGCGTGGTTCCGCCGGGCGATCGCCGGCGAGGACGTACCGCTGCTGTGGTCGGACGAGGGGGACTACCAGGCGGCGTACGACGCGGGCTCCGCGACCCGTTCCGAGGCCTTCGCCGCGTGGGAGGCCGAGGTGGCCCGCGCCCGCCGGATCGAGGCGGCCGCGGAATCCCTCGACACCCTGGGCCACCAGCCCCGCTGGAACGCGGACGTGTCCCTGCGGCTGGTGATGCTCCACATGATCCACGAGTACGCGCGGCACAACGGCCACGCGGACTTCCTGCGCGAGGCCATCGACGGGACGGTGGGGGCGTAGGTGGCGGTCCGCGGAGTGCCGTTGCGGGCGGCGCTCGGCGCCGGGCTGGGCCGGCCGAGCGCCGCCGTGCTCCTGGACAGCAGCCCGCGCTCGCGCGTCTGGCGGGTGGAACTGCCCGGCGGGCCCGCGGTGGTGAAGCAGAGCACGGGCGGGCCCGACGCGGACGAGCGCTTCCTCCGGGAGCGGACCGCGCTGGGCCTGGCGGCCCGGGCCGGCCGCGGCCCCGGCCGGAGTCCGGTCGCCCCGCGGGTCCTCGGCGCGGACCCCGTCGAGCGGGTCCTCGTCCTGGAATGGCTGGAGCACCGGCCGCCGGGTCCGCACTGGCAGGTCGGCTACGCCGCGGCGCTGGCCCGGCTGCACGCCGCGGCCGGGCCGCAGGACGCCGGGGCGCTGCCCCGTGTGCAGGGGCCCGGCGAGCGGGACGTGGCGGCCTTCCTCGGGTTCGCCGACGCACTCGGGGTACCGGCGCCGGCGGCGGCAGCGGACGAGCTGCACGCGCTGGCCGGGCGGCTGGCCGCCCTGCCGGGGCACGCCCTGCTGCACGGGGACCCCTGCCCCGGCAACGACCTGCACACCGGCGAGGGCATCAGGTTCGTGGACTTCGAGCAGGCCTGCCTCGGCAGCGGGGTGACGGAACTCGCCTATCTGCGCATCGGGTTCCCCAGCTGCTGGTGCGCGACCGGCCCGGCCGCGGAACTGCTCGCCCGCGCCGAGTCCGCGTACGCCGAGGCCTGGCGGGCGGAGACCGGCACGGAGGTCGGGGGCGGACTGGCGGACGCGTGCGCCGGCTGGCTGATCCGGGGGGACGCACTGGTGCCGCGGGCCCGCCGGGACGGCACCGACCACCTGGCCAGGGCGCTCCGCCGGGACTGGACGTGGGGCACGGCGGGTGCCCGGCAGCGGCTCTCGCACCGCCTGGGCGTGGTCGGCGCGCTGGCCGCGGGCCGCGAGGACCTGCGCGCGGTGGGCGCGCTCGCCCTCGCGCTGCGTGCGCGCATGCGGGCCCGGTGGCCGGCCGTGCGGCCGCTGCCGGAGCGGCGGCCGGAAGCGGTGTGAGAGTGCGGGCCCGGACCCCCTGCCACCTGCCCCGACCCCGTGCGTACACTTAGGGAAGCCTAACCTAATTGCACTTCGGGGAGCAGTGTGAGTATCGAGGTCTACCGGGACGCCTGGGGCGTCCCGCATCTGCGCGCCGCCGACGCCCGCGAACTCGCCTTCGCCCAGGGCCGGGTGACCGCCACCGACCGTGCCTGGCAGCTGGAGGTGGAGCGGCGGCGCTCGCAGGGCACCACCGCCGCCTTCCTCGGGCCCGAGTCCGTGGCCTGGGACCGGTTCGCCCGGCAGGCCCGGCTCGACGACACCGCGCAGCGCTGCCACGCGGCCCTGGACCCGCAGACCGCCGACTGGGTGCGCGCGTACGTGGACGGGGTCAACGCCGGGATGGCCGCGGGTGCGGCCCGCGACGAGCGGTTCGCCCGCACCGGCCTGGAGACCGTCCCCTGGGAGCCGTGGGTCCCGCTCGGCATCTGGATCTCCACCCACATCCTGTTCGCCGGCTTCCCCACCAAGATCTGGCGCGAGCAGGTGGCCCGCGTCCTCGGCGACGAGGCCCTCACCCTCTTCGCGACCGACGGCCCCGGCACCTCCGGCAGCAACGGCTGGATGGTCCCCGGGGACCGCACCGCCACCGGAGCCGCGCTCATCGCCGGCGACCCGCACCGGTTCATCGAGGACCCGGGCATCTACCAGCAGATCCGCCTCTCCTGCCCGGAGTACGACGTCCTGGGCCTGGCGGTGCCCGGGGTCCCCGGCCTCGCGCACTTCGGCCACACCGGCAGCGCCGCCTGGGCCATCACCAACGCCATGGCCGACTACCACGACCTCTACCGGGAGCGGCTGCGCCCGGCCCCCGGCGGCGGCACCGAGGCCCTGGGCCCCGACGGCACCTGGGAGCCGGTGTCCCGGCACACCGAGACCATCGAGGTGGCCGGGGCCGAGCCGGTGCAGGTCGAGATCACGGAGACCGCGCGCGGTCCGGTGATCGCCGGACACCTCGCGGGGATCACCGCGGGCGCTGCCGCAGCCGCCTCCGGCGACCCTGCGGGCGGGACCCCCGGCGGCCCGGCCGGCGGCGAGGAGTGCGTCAGCCTCCGCTACCCGCCCAGGGTCCGCGCCGACCTCGGCTTCGCCGTGCTCCCCGCCCTGCTGCGGGCCCGTACGGTCGCCGACATCGACCGCGCCCTCGACGGCTGGGCCGAGCCGGTGAACGTGGTGCACGCCGCGGACACCGAGGGCGGCCTGCTGCACCGCGTGGCGGGGGCCGTCCCGGTGCGCTCCCGGGACAACAAGCTGCGCCTGGTGCCCGCCTGGGAGCCCGGCCACGAGTGGCAGGGCTGGGCCGCGACCGCCGGCGAGCCGGTCCAGGGCTTCGCCGTGATGGCCAACGCCCGCGGCATCGCCTCCCCGTTCGGCATCGAGTTCGCGCCCCCGCACCGGGCCAACCGGATCCGCGAGCTGCTCAGCGGCTCCGCCGACTGGACCGCCGAGGGCATGGCCACCGTCCACACGGACACCTTCCTGGCCTCCGCGGCCCCGCTGCTCGACCTGCTCGGACCGCTCACCGGCCTCTCCCCCGCCGCCGAGGACCTGCGCGCCCGGCTGCTGGCCTGGGACCGGCACATGGACGCCGACAGCACCGACGCAAGCCTGTTCGCCGCCCTGCGCCACTCCGTGGTCCGGGCCGTCGCCGCCGATCCGGCGCTGGCCGGGCTGGCCGGCACCCCGGGCGCGCCGGAGGTCTTCCACCCGTGGCTGTACCTGCTGCCCAAGGTGGGCTACGCGCTGGAGGGCATCCTGACCACCCGGCTGCTGCCCGGCCTGGACCGGCCCGCGCTGGTACGGGCCGCGCTGGAGGAGGTCGCGGCCCGCCCCGGGGAGCCCGCCCCCTGGTCCGAGCTGCACCGCCTCACCCCCTGGCAGGCCGTACCGGACCCGGAGGCCGAGTGGCCGGGCCTGGGCGGGGACCACGACTGCGTGCTCGCCACCTCCAGCGTGCCGGGCTTCACCGATCTCACCACCCGGGGCCCCTCGGCCCGCTACGTCTGGGACCTCGGCTCCCGCGAGGACAGCCTGTGGGTGGTCCCGCTGGGCGCCGACGGGGTCACCGGCGCCGCCCACCACCGCGACCAGCTCGCCCTCTGGGCCCGCGGCGAACTCGTTCCGGTCGTCACCGACTGGGCCCGACTCACCAAGGAATCCGCATGACCTCGCCCGTCCCCGCCCCCGCCCCCGCCGCCCGGACCCCCCGGGAGCCCGTCCACACCGAGGAGGTCGCGGGCTTCGGCACCGTGACCATCACCCCGGTGGACCCGGCCGCCGACGCCCCCCTGATCCACGGCTGGGTCACCGAGGAGCGGGCCCGCTTCTGGGGCATGTCCGAGGCGAGCGAGGAGCTCGTCCGGGAGATCTACGAGGACGTGGACCGGCGCACCACCCACCACGCCTTCCTCGTGCGCCGCGACGGCCTGCCCGTGGCACTGTTCCAGTCCTACGAGCCCGCCGAGGACCGGGTGGGCGAGTGCTACGAGGTGCAGGCCGGGGACACCGGGGTGCACCTGCTGCTCGGCCCGGTCTCCGGCACCGCCGAGCGCGGGTTCACGGGCAGGCTGATCGGCGTCTTCCTCGGCTACCTCTTCGGCTCCGGGGCCACCCGGCTGGTCGCCGAGCCCGACGCGCGCAACGACAAGGCGATCGCCCTGCTGGAGCGGATCGGCTTCGAAATGGGGCCGGAGATCGAGCTGCCGGAGATCGACCTCCCCGAGGTCCACCTCGCCCCGAAGCGGGCCCGGCTGGGCTTCCTGAAGGCTCCGGCCCGCCGGGACGGCTGACGGGACCGCCGGAACGCTGACGGGACCGCCGGGACGGTTGACCGCACCGCCCGCGGGCGGGAGGCTGGCCCCGGTCATCCACGGGCGGTCGAAGGGGGCGGCATGGCGGTACGCGCACCACGGGCCGGCCGGGGTCCGGCGGCCCGCCGGACCTTCCGGTGGGCCCTGCCCGCGGCGGCGGTGACGGCGCTCCTCGCCGTCCTGTTCGCCCTGTACGCCTTCCACGGCCTGGCCTCCCTCGGCGCGGAGTGAGCCGTACGCACGGGGAGGCGGGCACACCGACGCACGGGAGCCCCCGCCGGCCACGGCCGGCGGGGGCTCCCCGCTGTGCAGTGCGGGCTCAGCCCTCGACGCCCAGCTTCTCCAGGATGAGCTCCTTGACGCGGGCCGCGTCCGCCTGACCGCGGGTGGTCTTCATGACCGCGCCGACCAGGGCGCCGACCGCCGCGACCTTGCCGCCGCGGATCTTGTCCGCGATGGCCGCGTTCCCGGCGATGGCCTCGTCCACGGCCGCGCCGAGCGCGCCCTCGTCCGAGACGACCTTCAGGCCGCGCTTCTCGACGACCTCGTCCGGGCCGCCCTCGCCGGCGAGGACGCCTTCGAGGACCTGGCGGGCCAGCTTGTCGTTCAGGTCGCCGGCCGCGACCAGCTCCGCCACCCGGGCCACCTGGGCCGGGGTGATCGCGAGCTCGTCCACGCCGATGCCCTGCTCGTTGGCGTTGCGGGCCAGCTCGCCCATCCACCACTTGCGCGCGGCGACGGAGTCGGCGCCGGCCTCGATGGTCGCGACGATGGAGTCCACGGCGCCGGCGTTGAGGATCGACTGCATGTCGAACTCGCTGATGCCCCACTCCTGGACGAGCCGGTTGCGGCGCACGCGCGGCATCTCCGGGAGGGCGGCGCGCAGCTCCTCGACCCACTCGCGCGAGGGCGCGACGGGGACCAGGTCGGGCTCCGGGAAGTACCGGTAGTCCTCGGCGTTGTCCTTGATGCGGCCGGAGGTGGTGGAGCCGTCGTCCTCGTGGAAGTGACGGGTCTCCTGGACGATCGTGCCGCCGGACTCCAGGACGGCCGCGTGGCGCTGGATCTCGAAGCGGGCCGCGCGCTCGACCGACCGGAGCGAGTTGACGTTCTTGGTCTCGCTGCGGGTGCCGAACTTCTGCGTGCCGTGGGGGCGCAGCGACAGGTTCACGTCGCAGCGCATCTGGCCCTTGTCCATGCGGGCCTCGGAGACGCCCAGGGCCTTGATGACCTCGCGCAGCTCGGCCACGTACGCCTTGGCGACCTCGGGGGCCCGCGCACCCGCGCCCTCGATCGGCTTGGTGACGATCTCGATGAGCGGGATGCCGGCGCGGTTGTAGTCCAGCAGGGAGTGGGACGCGCCGTGGATGCGGCCGGTGGCGCCGCCGACGTGGGTCGACTTGCCGGTGTCCTCCTCCATGTGGGCGCGCTCGATCTCCACGCGGAAGACCTCGCCGTCCTCCAGCTGGACGTCCAGGTAGCCGTTGAAGGCGATGGGCTCGTCGTACTGGGAGGTCTGGAAGTTCTTCGGCATGTCCGGATAGAAGTAGTTCTTCCGGGCGAAGCGGCACCACTCGGCGATCTCGCAGTTCAGCGCGAGGCCGATCTTGACGGCCGACTCCACGCCGACCGCGTTCACGACCGGGAGCGAGCCGGGCAGGCCGAGGCAGGTGGGGCAGGTCTGCGAGTTGGGCTCGGCGCCCAGCTCGGTGGAGCAGCCGCAGAACATCTTGGTGCGGGTACCGAGCTCGACATGGACTTCGAGGCCCATGACGGGGTCGTACGCCGCGAGGGCCGCGTCGTACGACAGGAGTTCAGTGACGGTCACGTTGAAACTTTCCCTCTCAGCCCAGCAGGACGTCGTCGTCGCCGAGGCGCTTCAGCTCGCGGTACAGGATCGCGAGGCCGGTGACGATGGCGGCGGCGGACACAACGGCGTCGACCAGCTGCAGCGTGTCGTGCTCGGTGCGGGCCTTGCGGGCCTGCTTGATCACGCTGATGGCACCGAAGGCGGTGGTGCCGATCGACAGGTACGTACCGGACTTGGACTTCTTGAAGCCCTTGGCCTTGGTCAGTGCACTCACAGCGACGGAGCCTCCTCCAGCAGCGGGTGGCCCCAGCGCTCGACGAAGGCGGCCTCGACGGCGGCACCGACCTTGTACAGGCGGTCGTCCTTCATCGCCGGGGCGATGATCTGCAGTCCGACCGGGAGGCCGTCCTCGGGCGCCAGGCCGCACGGGAGCGACATGGCCGAGTTGCCGGCCAGGTTGGTCGGGATGGTGCACAGGTCCGCGAGGTACATCGCCATCGGGTCGTCGGCGCGCTCGCCGATCGCGAAGGCGGTGGTCGGGGTCGTCGGGGAGACGATCACGTCCACCTGCTCGAAGGCCTTCTCGAAGTCCTTCGTGATGAGGGTGCGGACCTTCTGGGCCGAGCCGTAGTACGCGTCGTAGTAGCCGGAGCTGAGCGCGTACGTGCCGAGGATGATGCGGCGCTTGACCTCGTCGCCGAAGCCGGCCTCGCGGGTCAGGGCGGTGACTTCCTCGGCGGACCTGGTGCCGTCGTCGCCGACGCGCAGGCCGTAGCGCATGGCGTCGAAGCGGGCCAGGTTCGAGGAGCACTCGGACGGGGCGATCAGGTAGTACGCCGCCAGCGCGAGGTCGAAGGACGGGCAGTCCAGCTCGACGATCTCGGCGCCGAGCTCCTTGAGCAGCTCGACCGACTCGTCGAAGCGCTGCACGACGCCGGCCTGGTAGCCCTCGCCGCGGAACTGCTTGACGACGCCGACGCGCATGCCGGCCACCGAGCCGTTGCGCGCGGCCTCGACGACCGGCGGGACCGGGGCGTCGATGGAGGTGGAGTCGAGCGGGTCGTGGCCGGCGATGACCTCGTGCAGCAGGGCCGCGTCGAGGACCGTGCGGGCGCAGGGGCCGCCCTGGTCGAGGGAGGAGGAGAAGGCCACCATGCCGTAGCGGGAGACGCCGCCGTAGGTCGGCTTGACGCCGACGGTGGCGGTGACGGCCGCGGGCTGGCGGATGGAGCCGCCGGTGTCGGTGCCGATGGCGAGGGGGGCCTCGTACGCGGCGAGGGCCGCGGAGGAGCCGCCGCCCGAGCCGCCGGGGATCCGGGTGAGGTCCCAGGGGTTGCCGGTGGGGCCGAAGGCGCTGTTCTCGGTGGAGGACCCCATGGCGAACTCGTCCATGTTGGTCTTGCCGAGGATGACGACGTCGGCTTCCTTCAGCTTGCGCGTCAGGGTGGCGTCGTACGGCGGGATCCAGCCTTCGAGGATCTTGGATCCCACGGTGGTCGGGACGCCCTTGGTGGTGAAGATGTCCTTCAGCGCGAGCGGGACGCCGGCCAGCGGGCCCAGCTTCTCGCCGGCGGCGCGCTTGGCGTCGACGGCGCGGGCCTGGGCCAGCGCGCCCTCGGTGTCGACGTGGAGGAAGGCGTGCACCTTCTCGTCGACGGCGGCGATGCGCGCCAGGTGGGCCTCGGTGACCTCGACCGCGGTGAGCTCGCCGGAGGCGATCTTCTCCGCGATCTCGGCGGCGGTGAGCTTGATGATCTCCGACATGGTGGTTAGTCCTCCCCCAGGATCTGCGGCACCTTGAAACGCTGCTGCTCCTGGGCGGGGGCTCCGGAGAGCGCCTGCTCGGGGGTGAGCGACGGGCGGACCTCGTCCGCGCGCATGACGTTGGTCAGCGGCAGCGGGTGGGAGGTCGGCGGGACGTCTTGGTCGGCGACCTCGGAGACGCGGGCGACCGCGCCGATGATGTCGTCCAGCTGTCCGGCGAAGTGATCCAGCTCCGCGGGCTTCAGCTCCAGACGCGCCAGCCGAGCGAGGTGGGCGACCTCCTCGCGCGTGATGCCAGGCATGCAGCGATCCTCTGAGGGTGGTGTGCGTGTAGGTTTCGGGCCCAATCCTAGGGGGCGGGGCCCTCACTGCACGAAACGGTTTGGCGGGAGCCGGGGGCACGGCCCCCGCCGGACCGCTTCCGGGACCGCTGCGGGGGCGCGTACGGGGCCCTGTCCGCGGTCGGTACGACCCGCTGCACGGGCCCCCGTGCGGGACCCCGGTGGTCAGCGGCGGGCGCCGAAGTTCTGGACCCACCAGGGTCCGTTGCCCTTGAGGTTCACGCCCACCCCGATGTCCTTGAAGCGGCAGTCCAGGATGTTGGCGCGGTGGCCGGGGCTGTCCATCCAGCCGGCCATGGCCTTGGCGGGGGTGCGGGGGCTCTTGTAGATGTTCTCGCCCCAGCGCATCCAGGGGTAGCCGGCCCTGGTCATCCGGTCCCCGGCGCTGCGGCCCTCGGGGCTGGTGTGGGAGTAGTAGTTGCGCTTGGCCATGTCGTCGGCGTGCGCCTGGGCGGCCTTCATCAGGCGCTTGTCGGTGCGCAGCGGGGCGCAGCCGGCCCGGCGCCGCTCGGCGTTGGCGAGCTCGATGACCTTCCGGGCGTAGCGGGCGGCCTTGGCGGAGGCCGCCGGTGCGGCCTGCGCCGCGGGTATCGCCTGACGGGCGGGGGCCGCGGGCCGGGCGTCCGCGACGGTGCCCGCGTGGCCGGCCGCGGGCCACAGGAACGCGGCCGCGGTGGCGGCGGAGGCGGCGGCCGCCACGGACAGGACGGTCGTGCGGCCCCGGGAGCGGCGGTGGCGGGCGGGGGCGGGGCGGGGGTCGTCGTGCTGGGGCATGGATCTCCGTTCTCTGTTCCGCCGGGATGTCCGGCTACAGAGGGAGACCCGCCACCGAGGTGCAGACAACACTTTTTTCGTACTTATTTTTCGGTGCGGGCCCGCCCGGGTCCTTTCGGTACGGGCCCGCCCGGGCGGGTCACGGCAGGGCGCGCCGCACCCGGTCCGCGGTCTCGGCGGCCGAGGAGGCCGCGAGTTCCGCCGTGACGTCGGCCGGGCGGCGCCAGCCGCGCTCCCCGCGGGCCAGCAGCCAGGCGGTGGCCTCGGCCGGGGGCATGGCGGCGGCCACCAGCCAGCCCTGTACGGCGTCGCAGCCCAGGTCGCGCAGGCGTTCCCAGGTCTCGTCGTCCTCGACGCCCTCGGCGACCACGAGGAGGCCCAGGGAGTGGGCGAGGTCGACGGTGCAGCGCACGATCTCGGCGTCCTGCGCGTCCACGGCGAGCCGGGCCACGAACGAGCGGTCGATCTTCAGCTCGCTGACCGGCAGCCGGCGCAGGTGGACCAGGGAGGAGTAGCCGGTGCCGAAGTCGTCGAGGGACATCTTCACCCCGTGGCCGGTGAGCCCGGCCATGGTGTCGGCGGCCCGCTGCGGGTCCTCCAGGAGCACGTGCTCGGTTATCTCCAGCTGGAGGGCCCCGGCGGGCACCCCGTGGCGGGCCAGCCGGGCGGCGACCGCACCGGCGAATCCGGGGGTGTGGACGTCGCGCGGGGAGACGTTGACGGCCACCGGCACCTTCAGGCCCTGGGCGCGCCAGCGGGCGACCTGGGCGAGGGCCGTCTCCAGTACGTACTCGGTCAGGTGCGGCATCAGGCCGGAGGTCTCGGCGATCGCGATGAACTCGTCCGGGGGGACCCGGCCGCGTTCCGGGTGCACCCAGCGGACCAGCGCCTCCAGTCCGGCCACCTGCCCGTCGAAGCGCACCTTGGGCTGGTAGTGCAGCTCCACCTCGCCGGCGTCGAGGGCGCGGCGCAGGTCCCCGAGGAGGCCGAGCCGGTCGGGCGTGTTGCTGTCCCGCTTGGACTCGTAGACCTCCACTCCGGTGCGGTCCCGCTTGGCCTGGTACATGGCCACGTCGGCGCGGCGCAGCAGGCCCTCGGCGTCGAGGGCGTGGTCGGGGAAGACGGCGAGTCCGGCGCTGGCCTCCAGGACGAGGGTGAGCCCGTCGAGGTCGAGGGGGGAGCTGAGCTCGGCGACGAGGTGGCGGGCGATGCGCTGGGCGCTGGTGGTGGAGTCGGCCACGGGGAGCAGGACGGCGAACTCGTCCCCGCCCAGCCGGGCCGCCTCGGCGTTGCGCGGCAGGGCCAGCCGGAGGCGTTCGGCGATCTGGAGGAGCAGGCGGTCCCCGGCGAGGTGGCCCAGGGTGTCGTTGACGGCACGGAAGCGGTCCAGGTCGATCAGGACCAGTGCGGAGCGGGTGCCGATACGTTCAGCCTCGTCGAGCGCGGTCCAGGCGCGCTCCAGCAGCCAGGACCGGTTGGGCAGGCCGGTGAGCGGGTCGCGCAGCTGCTCCTCGGCGCGGGCCCGGGCGATCCACAGGGTGGAGTCGAGGGCGATCAGCGGTACGGCGAACAGCGGCAGCAGCACCGGCAGGGTGACGGCGACCACGCAGATCAGCGGGGCGATGCCGAGCAGGGCGACGGCGACGAGGGCCTGGCGGAGCATCGCGGTGCGGGCGACGGTGGGCAGTCCGCCGCCGCGCGGTGCGAGGGCGCACCAGAGCAGCACGCGGGTGACGAGGAGGTAGGCCAGGGCGACGAGGACCACCTCGGGGGCGGCGGCGAGGTCCCAGGTGGTGGGCAGCCAGGGTTCCTCGACTCCGGGCGTGTCCCCGAAGGCGGCGAGGACCAGGGCTCCGGCGCCGATGCCGAGCACGTCGACGGCGCCGTGCAGGAGGCCCTGCCGCCAGCGGTGCCGGCGGGCCGCCCCGACGAGGGAGACCACGGAGAGGCTGACCAGTCCGGCGGGCACCCAGCCGTAGAGCAGCAGGACGCCGAGGGTGAGGGCGGCTCCGGAGCCGGTGCCGCCCCACCAGCGGTCCCGGCCGAGGGCGACGAGGTGGCCGACGATGATCCCGGTGAGCAGGGCCAGGCACCAGCCGACGGTGGCGCCGGGGAAGAGGGCGCGGCCGTCGTCGACCGCGCGGACGATGCCGGCGACGAGCACGACCGCGGCGGCGGCGATGACGGCGACCGGCAGGACGGCGCGCCGCCCGGTCCCGGTGTCGAGCGGGTGCGCCTCGGGCGTCCTGGACCCCAGGACGCCGAGCCGTCCGCCCCGCACGAAGGGGGACGCCCCGCCGAATTCAGGTGACGGGTCGGCGCTTTCGGTCGGTTTCATGCCCGTCCCTCTCACAGCCGGCAATGCCGATGCCACGCGATGGCCCCGATGTCATGCCATCACGGCTGGAATTGCCCCACGCAGCCGTGCACGACAGGCGCACCCCTCAACAGTAGGCCGCAGCAGGCTCCCAGGGGCAGCGGTCGGCAGTGGTTGCCCGAATGCGACCCAGCCATCCTCATCAGTACGGTATCCGCCGAACGTGTGAGGCCCGACCAGGACCCCCCTGTCACCCATCTGATGATCCGACAGCTGACGGTCGCCTGGCCAGTCCCGTGCGGGGACTATTCCCCCTCGACCGGAAGGGCGGCTTCGCGAGCCGCCTCCGGCCCCTGCTCCAGCAGCACGGCGAAGCCCGCCTCGTCGAGCACGGGGAGCTTCAGCTGCATCGCCTTGTCGTACTTGGAACCGGGGTTGTCGCCGACGACCACGAAGGAGGTCTTCTTCGAGACCGAACCGGTGACCTTGGCCCCGCGGCTCTGGAGGGCCTCCTTGGCCCCGTCGCGGGTGTGGTTCTGCAGGGTGCCGGTGACGACGACGGTCAGCCCCTCCAGCGGCCGCGGCCCCTGCTCCTCGGCGGAACCTTCCTCCTCCATCCGGACCCCGGCCTCCCGCCACTTGCGCAGGATCTCCTGGTGCCACTCCACGGCGAACCACTCCTTGAGGGAGGCCGCGATGATCGCGCCGACCCCTTCGGTGGCGGTGAGCTCCTCCTCGGTGGCCTGCTCGATCCGCTCGATGGAGCGGAACTCGCGGGCCAGCGCCTCCGCGGCGACCGGGCCGACGTGGCGGATCGAGAGGCCGTTGATGATGCGCGCGAGCGGACGGTTCTTGGCGGCCTCGATGTTCGCCAGCATCGACAGCGTGTTCTTCCGCGGCTCGCCGTCCTGGTTGGCGAAGACGGTGACGATCTTCTCCTCGCCGGTCTTCGGGTCCCGCTTGGGCAGGCCGCTGTCGGCGTCGAGCACGTACGCCTTGATGGGCAGGAGCTGCTCGACCGTCAGCGAGAACAGGTCGCCCTCGTCCAGCATCGGCGGGGTGGCCGGCTCCAGCGGGCGGGTGAGCGCGGCGGCGGCCACCGCGCCGAAGTTCTCGATGTCCAGGCACTGCCGGCCGGCCAGGTAGAACAGCCGTTCGCGCAGCTGCGCGGGGCAGGTCTGGCCGTTGGGACAGCGCAGGTCGATGTCCCCCTCCTTCATCGCCCGCAGCGGGGTGCCGCACTCGGGGCACTCCGCGGGCATGACGAACTCCCGCTCGGTGCCGTCGCGCAGGTCCACCACCGGGCCGAGGATCTCGGGGATGACGTCGCCGGCCTTGCGCAGCACCACGGTGTCCCCGATGAGCACGCCCTTGGCCTTGACGACCTCCTGGTTGTGCAGGGTGGCGAACTCCACCTCGGAGCCGGCCACCTTCACCGGCTCCACCTGGGCGTACGGGGTGACCCGGCCGGTGCGGCCGACGCCGACCTTGATGTCCACCAGCTTGGTGTTGACCTCCTCCGGCGCGTACTTCCACGCGATCGCCCAGCGCGGGGCGCGGGCGGTGGAGCCGAGCCGGCCCTGGAGCGGGATCTCGTCGAGTTTGACCACCACGCCGTCGATCTCGTGCTCGACCGAGTGGCGGTTCTCGCCGAACCGGGCGATGAAGGCGCGGACCTCGTCGAGGGAGTCCACCACCCGGTTGTGCCGGGCGGTGGGCAGCCCCCACGCGTGCAGCAGCTCGTACGCCTGCGAGAGGCGGTCGATGGCGAGCCCCTCGCGGGCCCCGATGCCGTGCACCACCATGTGGAGCGGGCGGGTGGCGGTGACCTTGGGGTCCTTCTGGCGCAGCGAACCGGCCGCCGCGTTGCGCGGGTTGGCGAAGGGCTTGTCCCCGGCCGCCACCAGGCGGGCGTTGAGCTCCTCGAACTTCTCCATCGGGAAGAAGACCTCGCCGCGGATCTCGACGAGGGCCGGGATCCGGTCCCCCTTGAGGCGGTCGGGGATCTCCGCGATGGTCCGCACGTTGGGCGTGATGTCCTCGCCGGTGCGGCCGTCGCCGCGGGTGGCGGCCCGGGTCAGCCGGCCGTTCTCGTACGTCAGGTTGACCGCGAGGCCGTCCACCTTGAGCTCGCACAGGTAGTGGAACGCGGAGCTGCCCACGTCCCGGGCCACCCGGTCGGCCCAGGCGGACAGCTCCTCGTCGTCGAAGGCGTTGTCGAGGGAGAGCATGCGCTCGCGGTGCTCGACGGCGGTGAACTCCGTCTCGTAGGCCCCCGCCACCTTCTGGGTGGGCGAGTCGGGGGTGCGCAGCTCCGGGTACTCCTCCTCCAGGGCCTCCAGGGAGCGCAGCAGCGTGTCGAACTCGGCGTCGCTGACGACCGGCTGGTCCTTCACGTAGTACCGGAAGCGGTGCTCCTCGACCTGCTCGGCGAGCAGGGCGTGCCGCTCACGCGCCTCCACCGGTACCGAGTCGCCCTGCTGCTGTTCGGCTGCCATGCCT
Source organism: Streptomyces sp. NPDC030809 (assembly GCF_055572195.1). Classification (NCBI taxonomy): domain Bacteria; kingdom Bacillati; phylum Actinomycetota; class Actinomycetes; order Kitasatosporales; family Streptomycetaceae; genus Streptomyces; species Streptomyces sp. NPDC030809. The sequence goes on along the minus strand of NZ_JBVIDV010000020.1, from coordinate 110,748 downwards.
GTCCTCCCGTTGAACCGTCACTCAGGGTTGTCGGCGAGCGACCTCGCCGCCCGGACGCAGTGGGCCTGCACCGCGCGGGCATAGGCGGGCGAAGCGCCCGCCAGACCGCACGACGGGGTCACCACGACGGACTCCGCGAGGGTCCCCGGGGACAGGCCCAGCCTGCGCCAGAGCTTCCTGACACCCATGACGCTACCGGCCGGGTCGGACAACGCGGTGTCGGTGCCGGGGACCACTCCGGCGAAGAGTCGCGTGCCCCCTTCGACGGCCTCCCCGATCGCCTCGTCCTCGCGCTCGGTGAGCAGTGAGAAATCGAACGAGACCCCGGTGGCACCGGCCCGGCGCAGCAGGGCGAAGGGCACGGCGGGGGCACACGAGTGCACGGTCACGGGGCCCTCGTGGACGGCGAACAGCTCGCGCAGGGCGCCCTCGACGACCTGCCGGTCCACGGCCCGGTAGGTCCGGTACCCGCTGGCGGTCTTCACCTGGCCGCGCAGCACCGCGGTCAGCGAGGGCTCGTCGAACTGGAGCACGATCTCGGCGCCGGGCACCCGCTTGCGCAGGTCGGCGAGGTGGCCGTGCAGTCCCTCGGCGAGGGAGCCGGCCAGGTCCCGGCAGGCGCCGGCGTCCTGGAGCACCGCCTCCCCGCTGCGCAGTTCGAGCGCGGCGGCGAGGGTCCAGGGGCCGACGGCCTGGACCTTGAGCGGGCCGGTGTAGCCCTGGGTGAACTCCTCCAGCGCGTCGAGGTCCTCGCCGAGCCAGGACCGGGCCCGCCGGGTGTCCCGGCCGGGCCGGTCGCTGATCCGCCAGCCGCTCGGCTCGACGTGCGCGTACATGTCGACGAGCAGGCCCAGGGAGCGGCCGATCATGTCGGCGCCGGGGCCGCGGGCGGGCAGTTCGGGGAGGTACGGGAACTCCTCGAAGGTCCCCGTCACGGTCTTGGCGGCCTCGCGCGCGTCCCCGCCGGGCAGCGAGCCGACTCCGGTGGCGGTCATGGGCTCAGCGCCCCGGCCGCACGGTCAGGTCGTTGACCTCGGCGTCCCGCGGCAGGTCGATCGCCATGACCACGGTGGTGGCGACGGACTCGGGGTCGATCCAGGCGGCCGGGTCGTACTCCCTGCCCTCCTGGGAGTGCACCTTGGCCTGCATCGGGGTGGCGGTGCGGCCGGGGTAGACGGAGGTGACGCGCACCCCGTTGGGCTTCTCCTCGTGCCGCAGGGAGTCGGCGAGGGCCTTCAGGCCGTGCTTGGAGGCGGCGTACGCGCCCCACTCGGCGTGGGCGTTCAGCCCGGCGCCGGAGTTCACGTACACGACGTGGCCGCGGGCCGCGCGCAGGGAGGGCAGCAGGAGGCGGGTGAGCTCGGCGGGGGCGATCAGGTTCACGTTGAGCTGCTGGTGCCAGGTCTTGGGCCGCAGCTCGGCGACCGGGCCGAGGTCCACGATCCCGGCGACGTGCAGGAGCGAGTCCAGCCGGTCGGGCAGCGCCTGGTGGGAGAAGGCCCAGGAGATCCGGTCCGGGTCGGCGAGGTCCGCGACGAGGGCGCGGGAGCCGGGGAAGCGGGCGGTGAGCTCCTTGCCGCGGGCGGCGTCGCGGGCCAGCAGCACGAGCTCGTCCCCGCGCTCGTGCAGGCGGCGCGCGACGGCGGCGCCGATACCCGAGCCGGCACCGGTGATCAGATGAGTAGCCATGCCCCCATGCTCGCACCCCGCCGCGGACCGCCCGGCCGCACCCGGCGGGGCGGGCGCGCGAGGAGCGCCGGGCGCGATCGGGGGCGCTGCCGTACGGGCGCCGGGGCGGCGCTGCCCGTGCCGCCGGGCGGCGCCGTGCGGGCCGCCCGGAGCCGTACGGGCGCTCGGCCCCGCTCAGGCGCCCGGTGCGGACGCCCGCAGGGCTGCCGCCCGGTCGGCCGGGTCGTAGTCCGCGGGCACGCCCTCGACGATGATCGCCTCGCCGTCGATGTGGCGGGTGCGCAGCGGCAGGATCTCCTGGTAGGCCGGGGAGTCGTACCAGGCGCGGGCGGCGCCGGTGTCCGGGAAGGCGATGACGACCACGGTGCCCTCCCAGGGGCCCTCGACCACCTCGGGCCGGGCCCCGTGCACCAGGAACCGGCCCCCGAAGGGGTCGAGGGTGGGCTGGATCCGCTCCAGGTACGCGAAGACCTCGGCGTGCAGCTGCCGGGGGCGCAGGTGGGCTATGGCGTAGGCGGGCACGGTGGCTCCCTCGGTTCGTCGGTTCCGCTCGCCGCCCGGCCGGTGCGCCGGGCGCACGGCCATCCTGGCGGGCCGGGCCGGGGCGGTCGATGACCCCGGAGGTCATGGCGGGGCCCGCCGGAGCCGTGCTCCGGCGGGCCGGCCGCCGTGCGGTGCGCCGGACTCCCGCGGGTCCTGCGGGAGTCCGGCGGCGCGCCTACCGGGTGAGGTAGGCGCGGATGATGCAGAGGTCGGCCCTGTTGCCGCCGCGGTCCTCGACCGCGGCCCGCAGCGAGACGGCCTTGCCCGGGCCCGGGTTCTTCACGGAGACCCCGCCCCCGGCCACGGGCAGCGCCTTCCAGGTGTACCCGTCGTCGTACGAGACGTACACGGCGAGGGACTTGAGGCCGGCCCCCGCCGCCGGGCCCTGCACGGTCAGCGGGACCCGGACGGTGCGCCCGGCCGGAGAGGTGCTGTCCAGGGCGAGCGGCGGGGCGAAGCGGACGGAGGAGACCGGCAGGTGCTCGGCCCGGGCCGTCTTCTCCGAGCGGAACCACCAGGCGGCCTTGACCCGGGTGGAGACCCGCGACAGCAGCGGGCTGCGGTCGACGGTGGCGGTCAGCTTGTACGCGGCCTCGCCGGCCGGGACGGTGAAGCCCGCGCTGCCGGTCAGCGGGTCGGTGTTGCGGCCCACGGGCACGCCGTTGCGGTAGAGCACGGTCTCGGCCCGGGTCCAGGTGCTCGCCCCGGTGTGGCCGGCGCCGTCGGCGAACAGCGGCAGGAAGCCGGTGATGGTGTTGCGGTGGCGCAGGACGCCGAGCTCGCGGTCCACCTTCGGCCCGAACACACCGGTGTTGAAGCGCTCGCGGTAGCTCTTGCCGCCCTCGTAGCTCCGCGGCCCGTCCGCGAGGTACTGCGCCTCGACCACGGGGAAGCCCTGGGGGTCGCGGGAGGCGTACTGGGAGAACACGGTGTCCCAGCGCGCCCCGTCGAGGGCGGACAGGTGCAGGACTGCGGTGGCGGGCAGCTTGCGCGGGACGCTGACGGAGGTGGCGCCGGTGCCCGCCGGCAGCCACCCGAGGGCGGCGGTCCCGCCTTCCTTGCCGGGGACCGGACCGCCCTGCTCCACCCTCACGGTGGCGAGGTCGGCCGGCTTCAGGTGCCGGGTGTAGCCGGTGGCCAGGCGGGTGACGGGGCCGCCGAGGGTGGCGTGGTACTCCTCGGCCGCGCCCTGGAGCCAGTGGCCGTCGAACTGCTGGGTGAGGACACCGGGGGCGGCGGCGGGGCCGCGGTGGGCGGTGCGGAAGCCCTCGTAGGAGCGGAGCCACCAGCCGAAGACGTACTGGCCGTCCCGGGTGGTCACCGAGTAGGAGGGCGAGGCGAACTCGGAGGCGGCCGCGGCCGAGGGCACGGTGATGTCCACGGGCCGGGCGGCGCGCGCGTCCACGGTGACGGTGGCCTTGCCGCGGACGGTCAGCCGGGGCTGGACCAGCCAGTCCGCTCCCCTGCCGGAGTCCTCCGCGTCCGCGAAGACGGTCGTGTCGAGCAGGTAGTTGCCGCGCGGGGCCCGGACGGTGAACGTGCCGCTCGGGTCGAAGCCGTCGAAGCTGCGGCCGGCGGCCAGGCCGCCGAGGCCGATCAGGGTGGACAGGGCGGCGGGGGCGGGTGCGCCGTCCCGGCCCAGCGCCTTCACGGTGACCTCGTACGACTCGACCTCGCGGTCCACGGCGGCCGCGGTGCGGACCCGCTGTCCGCCGCCGGTGGCGGTGACGTACGCGCTGTACGCCCCGTCCAGGGTGCCGCCGAGCCGGGTGTCGGCCGTGACGGGGACGGAGGCCGTGCCGCGGGCGGGGACGGTGACCTTGCGGGCCCCGAGGGTGAAGAAGCCGGCGGGGGCGGGCCTGCCGTCGGGGCCGGTGGCGGTGACCGCCAGGTCGAGGGTGACGGGGGTGTCGCCGAGGTTGCGGTACCTGAGGTCCCTGGTGGCCGGCCGGTCGTCCTGGTGCGGCCACTGCTGGATGCCGAAGCCGAGGGAGACGGTCTCGGCCACCACGCTCTGGTGCAGGGCGCTGCCGACCGCGATCCGGCCGCTGCCCTGCTGGAACGGGGTGTACCGGCCGGGCTCGGCCGAGCCGGTCAGGACCGCCTTGAGCTCGGCGCCCCGCCACTGCGGGTGCTGCTGCTTGAGGAGGGCCGCGGCGCCCGCGACGTGCGGGGTGGCCATGGAGGTGCCGGAGATGGTCAGGTAGCCGGGCGGGCGCTGGCCGACCTCGCGCTCGATGACGCTGCCGGGGGCGGCGGCCGCGGTGATGTCCACGCCGGGCGCGGTCACGTCGGGCTTGATCCCGCCGTCGCCGGTGCGCGGGCCGGTGCTGGAGAAGGGCGCCAGCGCGTCGGAGTCGTCGACGGCGCCGACGGTGAGGGCGGCCTCGGCGCTGCCCGGGGAGCCGACGGTGCCCTGCCCGGGGCCGCTGTTGCCGGCGGCGATGGCGAACAGCACGCCCCGGTCGGCGCTCAGCTTGTTCACGGCGGCTTCGAGCGGGTCGAGTTCCGGGGTGTCCCGGCCGCCGAGGCTGAGGTTGACCACGTCGGCGCCCTCGGCGACGGCCCACTCCATGCCGGCGAGGATGCCGGAGTCGTCCCCGGCGCCGTTGTCGTCGAGGACCTTGCCGTTCAGCAGCCGGGCCCCGGGGGCCACCCCCTTGAACGCGCCTCCGGAGGCCTTGCCGGTGCCGGCGGCGATGGAGGCGACGTGGGTGCCGTGGCCGTAGCGGTCCCCGGCGTCGGCGGCCGGGGTGAAGTTCTTCTCGGCGAGCACCTGGCCGGCCAGGTCGGGGTGGCCGGAGTCCACCCCGGTGTCCAGGACGGCGATCTTCACGCCCTTGCCGTCGTAGCCGGCGGCCCAGGCCTTGTCGGCCCCGATCTGGCGGGTGCTCTTGTCGAGGCTCGCGGTGCGGATGCCGTCCAGCCAGATGCGGGCGATGCCGGCGGCCGCGGTGCGGCGGCCGCCGGCCTGCCGGTCGGTGAGGGCCTCCCAGAGGGCGGGGGCGTCCGCGGCGGCCGCGCCGACGGCCTCGGCGGCCAGGGAGCGGAAGGTGCGGCGGACCTCGGCCCCGCCGGCGCGGCGCAGCGCGGCCCGGGCGGCCGGGGCGGCGCCCTCGTAGCCGACGATCAGGCGGATCCGGTCCCCGCGGCCGGAGCGGTACTCGGGCCGGGCGAGCTCGGTGATGTCGAACAGGCGGGCGTCCAGGACCCCTTCGGCCACGAGGCGCTGTGCGTCGAGCGGTACCACGCGGGTGTGGCCGGCGACGCGCTGGACGGAGAAGGGCATCCGGGCCCGGCCGGGGGCCCGTTCGAGGCCGACGGGACGGCCCCGGCCGTCGACGACCACGCGGTCGCCGGTGACGAGGGTGATGCGGGCGAAGCCCTTGGCGGCGGCCGGCCGTGCGGTGCCCGGTGCGGCGAACGGCCGTACGGCGGCGGCCTCCTGGGCCGCCGACGGGGTGGTCAGTCCCGCCAGCAGGGCCGCTGCGGCGGCCGCGGCGACTCCCGCCGCACCCGCCCGTTTCGGTTCTCTACGCAATTCTTCCCCCGGTTGAAGAGGTCATCGCGCGGGGGACGGGGCCCGCCCCCCGGAGGGGGCAGTATCACTCGGACGGGGGCATTGCTCAACAACGTGTCCGAATACGGCAGTTGGGGAAGATGGGACTCCGGGCCACGGTCCGGGCGGCCGCCGGGATCAGGCGGCGCCCCGGGCCTGGAAGGTCCTGCGGTAGGCGATGGGCGAGACCCCGAGCGCGGTACGCATGTGCTGGCGCAGCGAGTTGGCCGAACCGAACCCCGCCCGGTGCGCCACCAGGTCCACCGGGAGGTCGCTCGACTCCAGGAGCTGGCGGGCGAGTTCGATGCGCTGGGCGGTGAGCCACTGCACGGGGGTCAGGCCGACCTCCTCGCGGAAGCGGCGGGTGAAGGTGCGCAGGCTCATCCGGGCGTGCTCGGACAGCTGCGCCAGCGAGAGCGGTTCGCCGAGCCGCTCCAGGGCCCAGGCCCGGGTGGCGGCGGTGGTGGCCAGTACGGGTTCCGGGACCGGCCGGTCGATGTACTGGGCCTGGCCGCCGTCCCGCCACGGGGGTACGACGCACATCCGGGCGGCCCGGTTGGCGACGGCCGCCCCGTGGTCGCGGCGGATCAGGTGCAGGCAGAGGTCCACTCCGGCGGCCACGCCCGCGGAGGTCAGCACGTCCCCGTCGTCGACGAAGAGCACCTCCTCGTCCACCTTGACGGCGGGGTAGGCCCGGCGGAACTCGGGGGCCAGGTTCCAGTGGGTGGTGGCGGGGCGGCCGTCGAGCAGTCCGGCGGCGGCGAGCACGTAGGAGCCGGTGCAGATGGAGACCAGCCGGGCGCCGGGCCGGATCCCGTCGATGGCGGCGGTGACCTCGGGGGGCAGCGGCCCGCCCTCGCCGAGCTCGGGCATAGCGTGGGTGGGGGGCAGGATCACGGTGTCGGCGGCGGCCAGGGCCTCCGGTCCGGCCGCCGGCTGCACCGTGAAACCGGCGTCGCTGAGCACGGGGCCGCCGTCGGCGGTGCAGACGGTGACCTCGTAGAGGGGCCGGCCGGCCTCGTCCACGGCGCTGCCGAAGACCCGGGAGGGGATCCCGAGCTCGAACGGGGGCACCCCGGGGAGGGCGAGGACGGCGACGCGGTGCACGGCGGGTTCCATGGCCATGGCCAGATTCTGTCACATAGTGGCCATCCGGCCAGCACTACGGACCCCGGATCGCGGCCATGCTGGGCACATCGCCTGGGAAAACCAGCCGAAACCCCCAGATAACCCCTTATTTCCTCGACTCCTTGGAGATCACCATGCGTGCCGTCGTCGTCAACCAGTGGGGCGGACCCGAGACCCTGACCGTGGCCGAGCTGGACCGCCCCGAGCCGGGCGTGGGCGAGGTCCTGGTGAAGGTCCACGCGGCCGGGGTGAACCCGGTGGACTGGAAGACCCGGGCCACCGGGGCCCTGATCGAGTGGGGTGCGGTCCCGGCGGTCGGCTGGGACGTCTCCGGCACGGTCGAGGCCGTGGGCCCCGGGGTGACCGTCCTGCGGCCGGGTGACGAGGTCTTCGGCATGCCGCTGTTCCCGCGCCAGGCGGGCGGCTACGCCGAGTACGTCGTGGCCCCGGCCCGGCACCTCGCGCCCAAGCCGGCCTCCCTGACGCACGTGGAGGCCGCGGCCCTGCCGCTGGCGGCGCTGACCGCCTGGCAGGCCCTGGTGGACACGGCCGGGGTGCGGCCCGGGCAGCGGGTGCTGGTGCACGCGGCGGCCGGCGGGGTCGGGCACTTCGCGGTGCAGATCGCCAAGGCCCGCGGGGCGTACGTCATCGGCACGGCCAGCGCCGCCAAGCACGAGCTGGTGCGCTCCCTCGGCGCGGACGAGGTGGTCGACTACCGCGCGGTGCGCTTCGAGGACGTGGTCGCGGACGTGGACGTGGTCCTGGACGGGCTCGGCGGCGAGACCGCGGAGCGCTCCCTGAAGGTGCTCCGGCCCGGCGGCCGGCTGATCACCCTGCCCGGCCCCGGCGACGTCCCGGCCGAGCCCGGTGAGGTGCACGCCGAATGGCTGCTGGTCGAGCCGGACCACCTGGGCCTGCGGGAGATCGCCGCCCTGGTCGAGCAGGGCGGGCTGAAGCCGCTGGTCGAGGCGGTGCTCCCGCTCGCCGAGGCCGCGAAGGCCCACGAGCTGGGCGAGCAGGGCCGCACCACCGGCAAGATCGTCCTGTCGGTCGTCTGACCCGGGCCGGGCCGGCCCGCCGACCGAGCGGGCCGGGCGGACCCGCCGGCCGGCCGAGCGGGCCGCGGCGGGCCTCAGACCGAGGCGGCGGCCCGGGTGGTCGCGGCGATGGTGGCCGAGCCGACCACGCGGGTGCCGTCGTAGAGCACGATCGCCTGGCCGGGGGCCACCCCGCGGACCGGCTCGGTGAAGGCCACCCGCAGCTCGCCGTCGACGACCTCCGCGAACACCTCGGTCTCGCCGCCGTGGGCGCGCAGCTGCGCGGTGTACGTGCCGGGGGCGGCCGGGACGGCCCCGCACCAGCGCGGCCTGATCGCGGTCAGGGCCGTGACGTCGAGCGCCTCGGCGGGGCCGACGGTGACGGTGTTGTCCACCGGCGAGATGTCGAGGACGTAGCGCGGCTTGCCGTCGGGGGCCGGGTGGCCGATCCGCAGGCCCTTGCGCTGGCCGATGGTGAACCCGTACGCGCCCTCGTGGCTGCCGATCCGGTTGCCGGCCTCGTCCACGATGTCGCCCTCGGCCTTGCCCAGCCGCTTGGCGAGGAAGCCCTGGGTGTCCCCGTCGGCGATGAAGCAGATGTCGTGGCTGTCGGGCTTCTTGGCGACGGCCAGGCCCCGGCGCTCGGCCTCGGCACGGATCTCGTCCTTGGTGGTGATCGTGTCGCCGAGCGGGAAGAGCGCGTGGGCCAGCTGCTTCTCGTCCAGGACCCCGAGGACGTACGACTGGTCCTTGGCCATGTCGGAGGCGCGGTGCAGCTCCCGGGAGCCGTCCGCGTTCTCGACGATCGTGGCGTAGTGGCCGGTGCAGACGGCGTCGAAGCCGAGGGCGAGGGCCTTGTCGAGCAGCGCGGCGAACTTGATCTTCTCGTTGCAGCGCAGGCACGGGTTCGGGGTGCGGCCGGCCTCGTACTCGGCGATGAAGTCCTCGACCACGTCCTCGCGGAAGCGCTCCGCGAGGTCCCAGCAGTAGAAGGGGATGCCGATGACGTCCGCGGCCCGGCGGGCGTCTCGGGAGTCCTCGATCGTGCAGCAGCCGCGGGCGCCGGTGCGGAACGACTGCGGGTTCGCGGAGAGCGCGAGGTGGACGCCGGTCACGTCGTGCCCGGCTTCGACGGCGCGGGCGGCGGCGACGGCGGAGTCCACACCGCCGGACATGGCGGCGAGTACGCGGAGGGGGCGGCGCGGCTGCGGGTTCTGAGTCATAGCACCCACCAGGGTACGGGGGGAACCGTGCCGCGGGCACGGGCGTTCTTATCCGGCGGAGGTGGTGCGGGTGGGCCGCAGCAAGCGGGGGCCCGGGCGGCGGGCGCTGCTGATCACGGGTCTGGGCGTGCTGGCGGGGGTCGCGGTGGCCGAGCGGGACGGCATACGGCGCGGCTACTGGCGGCTCCCGGGGGTCTCCAAGCCCCGCAAGGAGGGCGAGCTCGACCACAAGGGCGCCAGTTGGACGGCGGCCTCTCCGGCGAACTGGCGGATGGCCGACCGGCCCGACGACTATCCGGTGGACCGGATCGTGGTGCATGTCACCCAGGGCGGGTTCGAGGGCTCGGTGGACGCCTTCCGCAACCCACGGCACAAGGCCTCGGCGCACTACATCGTGCGCGGGGACGGCCACGTCCGGCAGATGGTGCGCGAGCTGGACGTGGCCTTCCACGCGAACAACCGCCGGATGAACGAGCGCAGCATCGGCATCGAGCACGTGGGCTTCGTGGACCGCCCCCGGGACTTCACCCCCGCCATGTACGCCGCCTCGGCCCGGCTGGCGGCCGGCATCTGCCGCCGGTACGGGTTCCCGGCCGACCGGGAGCACATCGTGGGGCACAGCGAGGTGGCGGGCGCGGACCACACCGACCCCGGGCCGCACTGGGACTGGGACCGCTACCTGGCCCTGGTCCGCCGCTCCCTCGGCTGAGACCGCCCCGGCCGCAGCGGCCGGGCAGGGGGCGGCCGGGCGCCCCGGTCAGCTCAGGCCGGCGGTGCGGGCGCGCTCCACGGCCGGGCCGATGGCGGCGGCCAGCGCGGCCACGTCCTCCTTGGTGGAGGTGTGCCCGAGGGAGAACCGCAGGGTGCCGCGGGCCAGGTCGGGGTCGGTGCCGGTGGCCAGCAGCACGTGGCTGGGCTGGGCCACCCCGGCCGTGCAGGCCGAGCCGGTGGAGCACTCGATGCCCTGGGCGTCGAGCAGCAGCAGGAGGGAGTCGCCCTCGCAGCCCGGGAAGCTGAAGTGGGCGTTGGCCGGAAGCCGGTCGTGCGGGTCCCCGCCGAGCACGGCGTCCGGTACCGCGGCCAGCACGGCGGCGACGAGCTCGTCGCGCAGGGCGCCGATCTCGCCGGCGAAGGCCTCGCGCCGTTCGGCGGCGAGGGCCGCGGCCACCGCGAAGGCGGCGATGGCGGGCACGTCGAGGGTGCCGGAGCGGACGTGGCGCTCCTGGCCGCCGCCGTGCAGGACCGGGACGGGGGTCTGGTCGCGGCCCAGGAGCAGGGCGCCGATGCCGTACGGGCCGCCGATCTTGTGCCCGCTGATGGTCATGGCGGCCAGTCCGCTGGCCTCGAAGCCCACGTCGAGCTGGCCGAAGGCCTGGACGGCGTCGGAGTGCACGGGGATGCCGAACTCGCGGGCCACGGCGGCGATCCCGGCCACCGGCAGGACGGTGCCGATCTCGTTGTTGGCCCACATCACGGTGGCCAGGGCCACGTCGTCGGGGTTGCGCTCGACGGCCTCGCGGAAGGCCTCGGGGTGCACCCGGCCGTGGCGGTCCACCGGCAGGTACTCGACGGTGGCGCCCTCGTGGGCGGCCAGCCAGTCCACGGCGTCGAGCACCGCGTGGTGCTCGACGGGGCTGGCGAGCACCCGGGTCCGGGCCGGGTCGGCGTCGCGGCGGGCCCAGTACAGGCCCTTGACGGCGAGGTTGTCGGCCTCGGTGCCGCCGGCGGTGAAGACGACCTCGCTGGGCCGCGCGCCGATGGCCTCGGCGAGGGTCTCCCTCGCCTCCTCCACGGTGCGGCGGGCCCGGCGGCCGGCGGCGTGCAGGGAGGAGGCGTTGCCGGTGACCGCGAACTGGGCGGTCATCGCCTCGGCGGCCTCCGGCAGCATCGGAGTGGTCGCGGCGTGGTCGAGGTAGGCCATGATCCCCCGATTCTACGGTCGCCGCCACGGCCGGGTGTACGGGCCGTCCGGCCAAAGCCGGGGCCCCGCCGGTACTCCGGCCGGGCGCCGCCCCCGTACCCCGTCCCGGCGCACCGCACGGCTGCCCGGAAGCACTTCCCCGGGGCCGCTCCCTGCGGGCGGCGGCGCGGGGCCGGGGACGCCCCCGGCCGCCGCGCCGCCGCCGCTCAGGTGCGCGGGGCGCGGGCGAGCTGGCGGGACTGGGCGACCAGGCGGTCGGCGGAGTCCCAGACCTCCGCGTCCTCCTCCAGGAAGCCGCCCGCCAGGTTGCGGGTGGTGATGGAGACGCGCAGCGGGCCGGGGGCCGGCCGGCAGCGGACGTGAGTGGTCAGCTCCACGGTGGGGGCCCAGCCGATGAGGCCCATCTCGAAGGCGGTGGGCGGCAGGGCGTCGACCACGAGCAGCAGCGACAGCGGGTCCGCGTCGCGCCCGTCGGCCAGCGCGAACCACGCGCGCATCTCGCCGCGCCCGGAGGGGGCGCCGACCGCCCAGCCGGCGGTGGTGGGGTCGAGCCGCAGGCGCAGCCGGTCGACGATGGCGGAGCTGCCGGGGATCGGGGCCCCGCCCGCGTCCGCGCCGAGGCAGTGCTCGTACGCCGGGATGTCGGGCAGCGGGGCGGTGGTGCGGACCTCGTCGGGCAGGGCCGACAGGTCGCCGTACGAGGCCAGCACGCGGATGCGCTCGACCTCGGCGCCGTTCTCGTCGTACTGGAAGAGGGAGGCCTGACCGGTGGAGAGGGTCTTGCCGGCGCGCACCAGCTCGGTGCGGATGACGGCGGGGCCCGGCACGGAGGCGCTGAGGTAGTGGGCCGAGACCGTGACCGGGTCGCGGTGCGGCAGGAACTCGGAGAGCGCCCGGCCGACGAGCGCGAGCAGGTAGCCGCCGTTGACGGCGGTGATGATCGTCCACCCGGCGGACAGGTCCGCGTCGAAGACGCCCGGTTCGGCCGCGCCGCGCGGCCTCACGCCGGTGTCCCGGTCGAACTCGCTGTCGCCGATCCTTGCCTGGGTTGCCTGGGTCATGCCGATGACGCTACACCCGCTTGCTACTAAGCGGTAGCTTTTTCTGGGACCCGGCTGTGAGCGGCCGCGCAGCGGACCGCCCCGGCCCGGTCAGACCTCTTCGGCCACCGAGGACCGACGGTTCCAGGCCAGCGGGGCCCGCCAGTGGAAGCGCATGGCCAGCAGCCGCAGCACGAACGTCGTGACGGCCGCGAGCCCGCCGGTGAAGGCGTTGAGCACGTCGAAGCCGATGCAGAGGGCCACCATGGCCGCGCCCACCAGCGCCGGCACCGCGTACATCTCGCGGTCGCGCAGCAGGGCGGGCACCTCGTTGGCGATCACGTCGCGCAGCACGCCGCCGCCCACCGCGGTGGCCAGGCCCAGCGCCGCCGAGGCGGTGAGCCCGAGCCCGTACTCGTAGGCCTTGGTGGTGCCGGTGACGCAGAACAGCCCGAGGCCGGCCGCGTCGAAGACGTTGATCGCACGGTTGATGCGCTGGACCTCGGGGTGCAGGAAGAAGACGATCCCGGCCGCGACCAGCGGGGTCACGAAGAAGCTCAGCTCGCCGAAGGCGGCCGGCGGCACCGCGCCGATCACGAGGTCTCGGAAGAGGCCGCCGCCGAGGGCGGTGACGAGGGCGAGCACGGCGATGCCGAAGACGTCGAAGTTCTTGCGGACCGCCAGCAGGGCGCCGGCGGTGGCGAAGACGAAGATGCCCGCGAGGTCCAGCACGTGCTGGACGTCCGGGGGGAAGAGTTCCTGTACCACCCCCCAATTGTGCGGGGCGGCGGGCCGGGGCCCGGACGCAGCGGGCGGCGGTGCGGATCGCTCCGCCCCGCCGCCCGGTGCGCTGCGCGCCTACGCGGTCTTCTCGACCGCACCTGGGGCCGCGGCCTCGGCGGCCGCGGACTCCGGCAGGGCCGGGTCCCCCGGCGCCTGGTCCGGGGCGTTCTCCGGGTGGTGGCAGGCCACCTGGTGGCCGGTCTTCAGGGCCAGCAGCGGCGGCTCGGTGGTCTTGCAGATCTGCGTCGCCTTCCAGCACCGGGTGTGGAAGCGGCAGCCGCTGGGCGGCTTGATCGGCGAGGGCACGTCGCCCTTGAGCAGGATGCGGCCGGTCTTGGCCCCGCGGCGGCGCGGGTCCGGCACCGGCACGGCCGACATCAGCGCGTTGGTGTACGGGTGCATCGGGGACTCGTACAGCGACTTGCGGTCGGTCAGCTCGACGATCTTGCCGAGGTACATGACCGCGATCCGGTCCGAGACGTGCCGGATGACCGACAGGTCGTGGGCGATGATCACGTACGTGAGGCCCAGCTCGTCCTGGAGGTCGTCCAGCAGGTTGACCACCTGGGCCTGGATCGACACGTCGAGCGCGGAGACCGGCTCGTCGGCCACCACGAGCTTCGGCTTCAGGGCCAGGGCGCGGGCGATGCCGATGCGCTGGCGCTGGCCGCCGGAGAACTCGTGCGGGTAGCGGTTGTAGTGCTCGGGGTTGAGGCCCACGAGCGACAGCAGCCGCTGCACCTCCGCCTTCAGGCCGCCCTCGGGGGTGACCTTCTGGAGGCGGAAGGGGGCGCCGACGATGGTGCCGACGGTGTGGCGCGGGTTCAGCGAGCCGTACGGGTCCTGGAAGATCATCTGCACGTCGCGGCGCAGCGGGCGCATGCCCGCCACCCCGAGGTGCGTGATGTCGGTCCCCTCGAACTCGATCCTGCCGCCGGTGGGCTCCAGCAGGCGCGTGATCAGCCGGCCCATGGTCGACTTGCCGCAGCCGGACTCGCCGACGATGCCGAGGGTCTCACCCGGGTAGACCTCGAAGTCCAGGCCGTCCACGGCCTTGACCGCGCCGACCTGCCGGCGCAGCACGCCCTTGGTGATCGGGAAGTGCTTCGTCAGGCCGGTGACCTTCAGCAGCGGCTCCGGGGAGGAGGCGGCCTGCTCGGGGATGGCGGCCTCGGCCGCCTTGTTCGTGTCGGTCACAGCTTCGGCGCAATCTCTTCGGTCCAGATGCGGGTCCGCTCCTCCGGCGACATGTGGCAGGCGGACCAGTGCCGGTCGCCGTCCGCCGTCACCAGCTCCGGGCGCACCGTACGGGTGACGTTGCCCTTGGGGACGTCGGCGTACGGGCACCGCGGGTGGAAGGCGCAGCCGCTGGGGATGTTGATGAGGCTCGGCGGGGAGCCCTTGACCGGGATGAGCCGTTCGGTCTGGTCGCGGTCGATGCGGGGCATCGAGCCGAGCAGGCCCCAGGTGTACGGGTGCCGGGGCTCGTAGAAGACCTTCTCCGCGCTGCCGCGTTCGACGCACCGGCCGCCGTACATGACGAGCAGGTCGTCGGCCATCTCGGCGACCACGCCGAGGTCGTGCGTGATCATGATGACCGCGGAGCCGAACTCCTTCTGCAGGTCCCGGATCAGGTCCAGGATCTGGGCCTGGACGGTGACGTCCAGGGCGGTGGTCGGCTCGTCCGCGATGAGCAGCTCGGGGTTGTTGACCAGGGCCATCGCGATCATCGCGCGCTGGCGCATGCCGCCGGAGAACTCGTGCGGGTAGTTGTCCACGCGCTTGTGCGGCTCCGGGATGCCCACGCGGTCGAGGAGTTCGACGGCCCGGGTGCGGGCGGCCTTCTTGTCGACCTTGTGGTGGACCCGGTACGCCTCGGCGATCTGCTTGCCGATGGTGAAGTACGGGTGCATCGCGCTGAGCGGGTCCTGGAAGATCATCGCGATCTCCTTGCCGCGCAGCCGCCGCACCTCGTCCTCGTCGGCGGACAGCAGCTCCTTGCCGTTCAGCCAGATCTCGCCGGAGATCTGCGCCCGCTGCCGGCCGTACTGGCCGACCCGGTGCAGGCCCATGATGCCGAGCGAGGTCACGGACTTGCCGGAGCCGGACTCGCCGACGATGCCGAGGGTCTTGCCCTTCTCCAGGGTGAAGGAGAGCCCGTCCACGGACTTGACCAGGCCGTCTTCGGTGGGGAAGTGCACCTTGAGGTCGCGGACGTCCAGGAAGGTGCTGCCGGGGGCGGCGCCGGCCACGGGCTCGTTCACGGCCCCGGTCTTGGTCATGTCGGTCATGACAGCCTCACTCGGGGGTCGATCACCGCGTACATGAGGTCAACGATGAGGTTCGCGGCTACGACGAAGAAGGCGGAGATCAGCGTGATGCCGAGGATGACCGGCAGGTCGTGGTCGCTGATCGCCCGGACGGCGCTGTAGCCGAGGCCGTGCAGCGAGAACGTGTACTCGGTGAGCACGGCGCCGCCGAGCAGGGCGCCCAGGTCCAGGCCGAGGACGGTCAGGATCGGGGTCATCGTGGAGCGCATGGCGTGCTTGGAGATGACGACCGGCTCCGTGAGGCCCTTGGCGCGGGCGGTGCGGATGTAGTCCTCGTTGAGGACTTCCAGCATCGTGGCGCGGGTGAGGCGGGCGTACATCGCGGCGTACAGGAAGGCCAGCGAGATCCACGGCAGGACCATGCCGTTGAACCAGCGGCCCGGGTCCGTCGCGAAGTCGGTGTCCGGGCGGGAGAACCAGCCCAGGTAGTCCGAGAAGAGGGCGATGGCGAGCATGCCCGTGAAGTAGATGGGGAGGGAGACGCCGGCGAGGGCGACGCCCATGGCCGAGCGGTCCACCGCGGTGCCCCGCTTGAGGGCGGAGAGGACGCCGGTGGCGACACCGCCGAAGACCCAGAGGATCACGGCGCCGGCGGCGAGCGAGAGGGTGACCGGCAGCCAGTCCATCAGCAGCGGGAACACCTCCTGCTCGGTCTTGAAGGAGTATCCGAAGCAGGGAGCGGCGCAGTGCGTGACATCGGTGCCGTTGGCGTACGTACGGCCCGCCACCAGCCCGACGACGAACTTTCCGAACTGGACCAGGATCGGGTCGTTGAGACCCATCTTCTGCCGGATGCCCTCGATGGCGGCCGGGTCGGACTGCTTTCCGACGAAGTAGAGCGCCGGGTCCGCCCCGATCATCTTGGGGAAGAGGAAGAAGATTCCGAAGGTCACCAGGACGATGACCAACAGCATGACGACGACGGCGAAGATACGCCGGATGAGATATGCAAGCACTGCGCTCGGCCTGGCTGCGGCCCGGGGGTGCGCCCTTCTGGAGCGCACCCCCAAGCCGTCGCCGCGGCCATCACCTGCCCTTCGTGCCTAGCGGGTGTGGCACTGGAACTGGAACTGACTGGTGGTTACTTGACGACGCCGAGCGAGGCGTAGTCGTACCGGCCGTTGTAGGCGTCGGTGGTGTAGGCGTTGGTCAGGCGGTCGGAGCGCCACGTGATCGTCTTGTCGTAGACGAAGGGCAGGTAGACCGCGGCCTCGGAGACCTTCTGGTTCATCTTCTTGTAGATCTCGCCGGCCTTGTCCGGGTCGGTCTCCGCGATGGCCTCGTCGAAGAGCTTGTTGATCGCCGGGTCGTTGAGCTCGGAGAAGTTGTTGTTGCCGCTCTGCAGGATGAAGCGGCCGTCGACCAGCGGCTGCGAGAAGCCCTGACCGGTCGGGAAGTCGGCGCCCCAGCCCATGATGATGATGCCGTAGCCCTTGTCCTTGACGACCTTGGGCGAACCGATGATGCCGGAGGTCTGGGCGCCGTCGAACTGGTCGACCTCGGCCTCGATGCCGACCTGCTTCAGGGCGTTCTGGAGCGAGACGGCGGTGGCGATCTCGGCGGGCTTGTTGTTGCGGACCGCGATGGTGGTCTTGAAGCCCTTCTCCTGGCCGCAGGCCTTCAGGGCGGCCTTGGCCTTCTCGACGTTCGGCTTGCCGTCGTTGGTCAGGAGCCCGTACGGGTCGTACGTCGCGTCCGAGCCCTTGATGCCGAGCGGCAGCATGTTCGGGGCGATGTCACCGCCGGCCTGCGGGCCGCCGCGGGCGGTCTGCAGGGACTTGTGGTCGGCCGCGTAGATGACGGCCTTGCGGCACTCGATGTTGTCGAACGGCTTGACCGTCTGCGGGAAGACCGCGTAGCGGATGAAGCCGGTCTGGCCGTTGTCCAGGTTGCCCTTGTGCTCGCGCAGGGCGGTGGCACGGGCGGCCTGGCCGATGCCGGTCGCGTTGATGTCGAGGTCGAACTCGCCGTTCATCAGGCGCTTGTCCATGTCGTCCGCGTTCGCCATGAACGTGACCGAGATGGTGTCCGGGAGCGCCTTGCGGATGGTGTCCGACTCGGGCTTGTAGTTCGCGTTGCGCGAGAGCTTCATGCTCTTGTTGGGCTCGTACGAGTCGATCTTGTACGGGCCGTTGGAGAAGGGCTTGAGGCCGTACTTGGCCGCGGTGTCCTTCTCCTTCTTGACCGGGGAGGCCGCCGGCATGGCCAGCATCTGCAGGAAGTCGCCGTTGGGCTTCGGCAGCTTGAAGATGATGGTCTTCGCGTCCGGGGTCTCGATGGCCTTGAGGCCGAGCTTGTCGGGCGCCGTGTCCTTGTACGGGCCCTTGTACTCGGTCTTCGGGTCGAGCACCTGCATGAGGTAGACCGGGCCGCCGGAGATGACGTCCTGGGCCCAGGTGCGCTCGATGCCGTACTTGACGTCCTGGGCGGTGACGGGCGAGCCGTCCTCCCACGTGACGTTGTCCTTCAGCGTGAACTTGTACGTCTTGCCGTCCGCGGAGATCTCCGGCTGGGCGGCGGCGAGGTCCGGAACCAGCTCGGTGCTGCCCTGGCCGGGGGCCGGCTTGAAGGAGACCAGCTGACGCGTGTAGTAGCGGGAGAAGTCCCACATGAAGCCGTAGTAACCGCGCTGCGGGTCCCACGAGTCGGCGTCCTGGGTACCGACGAACTTGAGCTCGCCGCCCTTCTTGTCGGACGGGTTGGCGACCTTGTTGATGCCGGCGTTGAACGTGCCCTTGGCGCCGCTGCCGTTGCCGTCGTCCTTCTTGTCGCCGCCACAGGCGGTGGCGGTCAGCATGGCCGCGAGCACGACGGCCGTGCCAGCGGCAAGCCTGCGCTTCGACGTGCGGTGGGTAGTCACGATGCTCGCAACCTCCGTTGTAGTTCCGGCCTCTGGAGCCGATGTTCCGGTTTTCCTGCGGTGTGCTAGCGCGAGCCCTTGGGGTCGAGGGCGTCACGGACGCCGTCGCCGAAGAGGTTGAACGCGAGCACGGTGATGAAGATCGCCACGCCAGGGAAGATCATGAAGAGCGGATCGTCCTGGTACGTGCGCACGGCCGTCGAGAGGGTCTCCCCCCAGGACGGAGTCGGCGGCTTGACACCGACACCGAGGAAGCTGAGCGCGGCCTCGGTCAGCACGTTGGTGGGGATCATCAGCGTCGTGTAGACGGTGATCGGCGCCACCAGGTTGGGGAGCAGTTCGCGGAAGAGGATGTATCCCCGGCCCGCGCCGAGGCTGCGGGCGGCCTCGACGTACTCGCGTTCGCGCAGCGACAGGGTCTGGCCGCGGACGATGCGCCCGATGTACGGCCAGCCGAAGAAGCCGATGACGAGCACCAGTACCGCGATCCGCAGGCCCGAGCCCTCGAAGCCCCACAGGCGGCTCGGGATGACCGAGATCAGGGCGATGATGAAGAGGAGCTGCGGGAAGGCCAGCAGGAGGTCCATGACCCGGCTGATCGCCGCGTCGACCCAGCCGCCGAAGTAGCCGGCGATGATCCCGAAGACGGTGCCCAGGCCGACCGCCACGAAGGCGGACAGGAAGGCGACCAGCAGCGAGATCCGGGCGCCGTAGACGATCCGGCTGAAGACGTCGCGGCCGTTGACCGGTTCGATGCCCAGCAGGAAGTCCCCGCTGATGCCTCCGTAGTCGCCCATGGGCAGGCCCAGCAGCGGGTCCAGCAGGTCCTCGTGCAGCTCCTCCGGCGGATGGCCGAAGGCCTTGACGATCAGCGGCGCGAAGATCGCGACGAGGATCAGAAGGAGCACGATGACACCGCCGGCCAGCGCGATCTTGTCACGCTTGAGGCGGGACCAGGCGATCTTCCACGGGGAGCGCCCCTCGATCGCCTTCTGCGGCTGGTCGGCGGCGGCAACGGCTACGGGCTCGTCCGTGTTCGTGTCGTGCAGTGATGCCGTCATCGTGGTGGGGACCCCTCTCGGCCGACGATGGCCGGCCCATGCCCGCCGCTGTAGCGGCTTGGTTCACATCGGTGTCGCTATGGTGCGAATTGCTTCTGAAGTGCACCGGAAGAGCTGGTGGTTACGGGATTGACCGGCCTTCGGTGGGGGGAGTCTTCAACGGGCTCAGGATCACCCGCCAGACCTGCCGGGGAATGGATGCGCAACCGTGATGTGGCCTGATGTCTTCCGTTATCCGAACGCGGCGAGCAGCTCAGCGGTGCAAGAGCGGCCGTTCGCCGCGGATCGGACATTGGCCCCAACCCGCCTTTTGACGAGGCCAATTGGGGGGCACGGACATTTCGGCACTCGTCCCTTTCGAGACGGACTGCCCAGTATCCGGACCCCGCCCGGACGGGCCCGCGGAGCCGCTCGGATCTCCTGCATCGGTGGTTCCTCCCGGTGTGCGTGCGGTGCTCCAGAGGTGGAATGCGGCTGCCCGCCGGGGGTGCGCCTGCCGGCGTCCCCGTACGGTCGTGCGAGCCCCGTCCCGAGGGGAACGATGCGCCCGGCGGCCGGTGCGCGGCCACGATTTCGCCACGGCTTAATCCACCGCCGTTGCCGGGCCCGGCCGGGCGGCCTATGCTCCGGCCGGTGATCGAGATACGGCTGGCACCCAGCGATCTCACCCGCATCCGCTTCGCCCGCTCCCCGTTGGAGGAGCTGGTGCACAGCATCCCGGTGCTCGCCGGCACCCGGCGGCCCGCGGTGCACCGGCCCTGGGTCGCCGCGACCCGGCCCCGGGTGGAGGCGCTCGACCTGCGGGTGCTGAACGCGCTCGCCTGCGGCCCCCGGTTCCTGCCGGACTTCCTCGCGCCCCCGCCCGAACGCCTGACGGGCGTGCTCGCCGACGAATTGGCCGCGGTGGCCGCCACCCCGCCCGAGCAGGTGCGCAGCTCGCTCGACGAACTGCGCGACGGCCGCCCCGAACTGCCCCCTGAGCTGCGCCCCCTGTACGAGGACCCGGAGCGGGGCCTGGTCCGGCTGGCGGAGTCCCTGGAGGCGTACTGGGAGGCCGCGCTGGCGCCGGTGTGGCCGCGGATCCGGGCCGTGCACGAGGCCGACCTCGCCCACCGGTCCGCGCGGCTGACCGCCGGCGGGCTGGACCGGGTCTTCGCCGACCTGCACCCGCAGGCCTCGTTCACCGGGGACCGGCTGCTGATCGACAAGCCGGGGCACCGGGCCTTCCGCGATGCCAGCGGCAGCGGTCTGGTGCTGGTGCCGTGCGTGTTCGCCTGGCCGCACCTGTCGGTGCTCCACAACGAGCCGTACCAGCCCGCGCTGGGCTACGCCCCGCGCGGCATCGGCACCCTGTGGGAGGGCACCGCGCAGGCGGACACCGAGCCGCTGGGCGACCTGCTCGGGCGCAGCCGGGCGGCCCTGCTGGCCCATCTCGACCTGCCGGTGTCCACCACGCAGCTGGCCGCGTACCTGAACATGAGCGCAGCCGCGGTCAGCCAGCACCTGGGCGTGCTGCGCCGGACCCGCCTGGTCACCTCGCAGCGCTCCGGCCGCTGGATGCTGCACCGGCGCACGGCCCTGGCCAGCCGGCTGCTGTCGGCGGCGGAGGACTGAGAGGACCGGCCGGGCCGGGGCGGGCCGGGCGGGGCCGCGGGATCAGTACGCCGGCGCGTGCGCCTCGCGGTCGTAGAACGGCCGGGCCTGGGCCCGCAGCCACATCGCCACCGGGTCGTGCTCGTCGGCGAGGGCCACGGTGGAGACCGGCAGCCCCTCGGGCACGGCCCCCACGGCCTGGCGCATCATCTCGCGGGCCGACTCCACGGCCGCGCCGGAGCCGTCGTAGAGGTCCAGTCCGATCGCCAGGTACGGGGTGCCCACCGCGGGCTGCACCCAGGCCCGCCGCAGGGCGCGTACGGCCGGGGTGCGGTGCGCGTGCTGGGTGAGCAGGGCGTAGAACTGCGGGAGCTCGATGGCCGGCTCGGACAGCCGCAGCGGTCCGGCGGGCATCCGCTCCAGGCCGGTGGCGATGCGCCGCAGGTCCGCCCACGGGATGCCGACCCCGCCGCCCTGGGCGTGCGGGTTCAGCCAGATGCCCCAGCGGTCCGGGTACAGGGCGCGGGCCACGTCCCGGCCGCCGACCACCTCGCAGGCGCGTCCCCAGCCGCTGGCGGCCAGCTCCTGCGGGGAGGTCACGCACGGCACGTAGCCGAGGCCGTCCACCTCCATGGAGCCGTACTGGGCCTCGGGCGACCCGGGCTGCCCGTGCCACAGGAGCATCCAGAGCCGGCCCTCGGCGAGGGCGTGCAGCAGTGCCTCGTAGCTGTCGTAGCGCCCGGGCGTCACCTGGCGCAGCATGTGCTCGACCTGCCCTGCCGCGGCCGTGCCTGACGCACTCACCCGGTACCCCTCTTCGTCCTCGTCCGCCCGACGTGCCGCATGCCTGCTGTCCGCAACACAGCCACGGCCAGGAAATGTAACCAGCTTAAAGGCGGCTACGGCAGGTAGAAGGGGCGGACGTGTTCCGTCATCCAGTCGCCGACCGGATCCTGGGCCGCGTCGAGCAGCAGCAGGTTGACCGGCCAGGGGGGCTGCACCCGGCCCAGGGCCCGGGACAGGGCCTCCATCGGGGCGTTCGTGTCGGCGGACTCCCAACCGGTGAAGCGCACGCCGACGAAGAGCACCGGGTCCCCGCCCTCGATGCTCGCGAGGCAGCGGTGGGCCGCGGCCACGACCCCGGTGGCACGGAACTCCTCGGCGGCGGCGGTCAGGAAGTCCACCGGGTCCTCCTGCCAGTCCGGCTCGTAGAGCCGCACCCGGCCGCCGGTGGCCGGGCCGTCGAGCGGGGTGCGCCCGGCCCGGCACAGCTCGGCCACGGCGGGCGGGGGCAGCGGCAGGCCGACGGCGCCCTCGGGGTTGACCGCGAGGCCGAGCTGCGGGGGCAGCCCGCGCGCGAACTCGACGGCCGGAGCGACGGCGAAGGGCATGTGCTCGCCCGCGCAGCGCGTGAACTGCTGCTGCGAGCTGTACACGGGCACGTAGGCGGCGCCGGCTATCTCCATGGTGGGCAGGTCCAGGGCGGGGCTGTCGGGGCCGCCGCCGCCGGGCAGCGGGATCCACACCTGGCTGCGCCCGAGCACCTCCAGGAGCCGGCCGCCCGCGGCCGGGTTGCCGAGGGAGGCCGCGAGGGTCTCCTCCAGCTCGTTCGCCGGCCAGCCGTCCCCGGCGCCGTGGTCCGCGCCCCCGCCGCCGTACGTGCCGTCGTGGCCCCCGGCGTGCGCCCCGCCGTACGTCCCGTCCTGCATGTTCACCGCGCCCTTTCCGTTCCGCTGCGCACGACTCTAGGGCGTGCCGTCAACCCGCGCGGCGGAGCCGAAGTCGAGGCCGGTCAGGGCCGCGGCCGCGGGGCGGTCCAGGAGGACGGCGGAGGCGCAGCCCGCGGGCAGGCGGCCCTGTTCGGCGGCGGCGAGGAGGCGGGCGACGGTGGTGCGGTGGCGGTGGAAGGCGTAGCCGGAGACCCCGCGGCCGCGGGCCGCCTGCCCGGACAGGGCCTCCTCGGGGGTGGCGTCGAGGAGCAGCAGGTGCAGGGAGCGGCCGCGGCGGCGGGCCCCCCGGGCCAGCAGGGCCCGGACCCAGGCCTGGGTGCCGCAGTCGTGCACGACGAGGCTCTCGCCGGAGCGCAGGGCCCGCCAGAGCCCGGCGTAGTGCGCCAGCCGCACCAGCGGCCGGTAGGCCCCGTACGGCAGCCGGGCGGGCATCCGGCGCTCCCAGCGCTCGCGGACGTCCTGGGAGTCGATCCCGCGGACCCGCACGGCCCGCTTGATGAGGGTGCTCTTGCCGCTGCCGGGCAGGCCGGAGACGACGACCACGTCCCCGGCGCCGAAGCGCAGCCGGCCGGGTGCGCGGCCGCCGCGGCCGCGCAGGTCGCGCACCGGCCGGGCCGGGGCCGCGGCCCGCGGCGCGCCCAGGGCCTCCCGCTGCGGGGCGCCCGGCTGGGCCGGCACCCCGGCCGCGGCGCCCGTACTGCTCGTACCCGCGAGAACTCCGAATCTCCGCACAGTCTTCGCCTCCCCCGGCTCGGGTCGTCCGACCCATGCCCGTTGAGTGTAAAGAGACGGTAATGCGCCGCCCACGGTTCCGGCCCGGTTGGGGCCCGTGCAATGATGTGCGCGCCAAGCTGTACGACCAACTGCATAAAGGCCGCTTGAATCTGCGCGGGAGAGTTCCCCGGAGGCCGTGACTGACACGGCCGGCCGCGGACGCCGAAGGAGCAAGTCCCTCCCTTGAATCTCTCAGGCCCCGTACCGCGCGGGCGAGGCACATCTGAAAAGCGGGCCGCCCGGTCCTCGTGAACCGCCGGCTCCACCCAAGGTGCAAGTCGCTTCCGTATACACGTACGGTCGTGATGAACCTCTCAGGTTCCGATGACAGATGGGGAGGAAAGTCCTTCGCCCCGTCGCGGACCTGCCTTGGAGAGCCAGCCTTATGACGAACACCCCGCGTCTGACCGCCCTTGACGCCGTGCACCGCGCCCTCGGCGCGACGATGACCGACTTCGCCGGCTGGGACATGCCGCTGCGCTACGCGAGCGAGCGGGACGAGCACAACGCCGTCCGCACCAAGGCCGGCCTCTTCGACCTCTCCCACATGGGCGAGATCACCGTCACCGGCCCCGAGGCCGTCAAGGTCCTGGACTACGCGCTGGTCGGCAACATCTCCACGGTCGGCGTGGGCCGGGCCCGCTACACGATGATCTGCCAGGAGGACGGCGGGATCCTCGACGACCTGATCGTCTACCGCCTCGGCGAGACGGAGTACATGGTCGTCGCCAACGCCTCCAACGCCCAGGTCGTGCTGGACGCGCTGACCGAGCGCGCCGCCGGCTTCGACGCCGAGGTCCGCGACGACCGCGACGCGTACGCGCTGATCGCGGTGCAGGGTCCGGAGTCCCCCGGCATCGTGAAGTCCCTGACCGACGCCGACCTGGACAACCTCAAGTACTACGCGGGCCTGCCGGGCACCGTCGCGGGCGTGCCGGCGCTGATCGCCCGTACCGGCTACACCGGCGAGGACGGCTTCGAGCTGTTCATCAAGCCCGAGCACGCGGTCGAGCTGTGGGAGGCCCTCACCAAGGCGGGCGCCGCCGCGGGCCTGGTCCCGGCGGGCCTGTCCTGCCGCGACACGCTGCGCCTGGAGGCGGGCATGCCGCTGTACGGGCACGAGCTGACCACCTCCCTCACCCCGTTCGACGCGGGTCTGGGCCGGGTCGTGAAGTTCGAGAAGGAGGGCGACTTCGTCGGCCGCACGGCCCTGGAGGCCGCCGCCGAGCGCGCCGCGACCAACCCGCCGCGCAAGCTGGTCGGCCTGATCGCCGAGGGCCGCCGCGTGCCGCGCGCCGGCTTCTCCGTGGTCGCCGCCGGCGAGGTCATCGGCGAGGTCACCTCCGGCGCCCCGTCCCCGACGCTGGGCAAGCCGATCGCCATGGCGTACGTCGACGCGGCCCACGCCGAGCCGGGCACCTCCGGCGTCGGCGTCGACATCCGCGGTACGCATGAGGCGTACGAGGTCGTCGCCCTGCCGTTCTACAAGCGGCAGAAGTGACCGCGGCGCCCGCGCGCGCCCGCCCCGACCAGCAAGACCACTGTTCACCGCACGTCCCCGCATCCAGGAGAATCAGGTCATGAGCAACCCCCAGCAGCTGCGTTACAGCAAGGAGCACGAGTGGCTCTCGGCCGCCGAGGACGGTGTCGCCACCATCGGCATCACCGAGTTCGCCGCCAACGCCCTCGGTGACGTCGTCTACGCCCAGCTCCCCGAGGTCGGCTCGACCGTGACCGCGGGCGAGGAGTGTGGCGAGCTGGAGTCGACCAAGTCCGTCAGCGACCTGTACTCCCCCGTCTCGGGCGAGGTCGTCGAGATCAACGAGGACGTCGTCAGCGACCCCTCCCTCGTGAACTCGGCCCCCTTCGAGGGCGGCTGGCTGTTCAAGGTGCGCGTCACGGACGAGCCGGGCGACCTGCTCACCGCCGACGAGTACACCGAGCTCGCGGGCTGACCGAGACCAGGGAGAACCCATGTCCGTTCTGAACACTCCGCTCCACGAGCTGGACCCGGACGTCGCGGCCGCCGTCGACGCCGAGCTGCTCCGCCAGCAGTCCACCCTCGAAATGATCGCGTCGGAGAACTTCGCTCCGGTCGCCGTCATGGAGGCCCAGGGCTCGGTCCTGACCAACAAGTACGCCGAGGGCTACCCGGGCCGCCGCTACTACGGCGGCTGCGAGCACGTCGACGTGGTCGAGCAGATCGCGATCGACCGCATCAAGGCGCTCTTCGGGGCCGAGGCCGCCAACGTGCAGCCCCACTCGGGTGCGCAGGCCAACGCCGCCGCGATGTTCGCGCTGCTGAAGCCGGGCGACACGATCATGGGCCTGAACCTGGCCCACGGCGGTCACCTGACCCACGGCATGAAGATCAACTTCTCCGGCAAGCTCTACAACGTGGTCCCGTACCACGTGGGCGAGGACGGCCAGGTCGACATGGCCGAGGTCGAGCGCCTCGCCAAGGAGTCCAAGCCGCAGCTGATCGTCGCCGGCTGGTCCGCGTACCCGCGCCAGCTGGACTTCGCCGCCTTCCGCCGCATCGCGGACGAGGTCGGCGCGTACCTGATGGTCGACATGGCGCACTTCGCCGGCCTGGTGGCCGCGGGCCTGCACCCGAACCCGGTGCCGCACGCCCACGTGGTCACCACCACCACGCACAAGACCCTCGGCGGTCCGCGCGGCGGCGTGATCCTGTCCACGCAGGAGCTGGCCAAGAAGATCAACTCCGCGGTCTTCCCGGGTCAGCAGGGCGGCCCGCTGGAGCACGTGATCGCGGCCAAGGCCGTGTCCTTCAAGGTCGCGGGCTCCCCCGAGTTCAAGGAGCGCCAGGAGCGCACCCTGGCCGGCGCGAAGATCATCGCCGAGCGCCTGGTCCAGGACGACGTCAAGGCCGTGGGCGTGGACGTCCTCTCCGGCGGCACCGACGTGCACCTGGTCCTGGTGGACCTGCGCAACTCGGAGCTGGACGGCCAGCAGGCCGAGGACCGCCTCCACGAGATCGGCATCACGGTCAACCGGAACGCCATCCCGAACGACCCGCGGCCGCCGATGGTCACCTCGGGTCTGCGGATCGGCACCCCGGCCCTGGCCACCCGCGGTTTCGGCGCCGAGGACTTCACCGAGGTCGCCGACATCATCGCCGAGGCCCTGAAGCCCTCGTACGACGGCGAGGCCCTGAAGGCGCGCGTCTCGGCCCTGGCCGCGAAGCACCCGCTGTACCCCTCGCTGTAAGCGGACCCGCCGCTCCGTGCGGCACGTGAGCGGGCCCGGCCTTCCCTTTCCACAGGCCGGGCCCTTCTCATGCCCGCGGACCGGTGACACCGCGTCCCCCTGCGGCACCCCCTCGTGTCCGTCCCCGGCCGCGGCCGCAGCCCTGCTGGAGGGTGAGCCGACTCACGCCGGAGCGGGCCCCCTCCGCCCGGCCGGGCAGACGAACCGTTCACCTCGGCGCGATACGCTCGTCTGCCGGACAAACTCCACCGAAACACCCTTCACCCCCGCCCCTCCCGCTCCGCCCTCCTGCCCCCTCCCCACCCACGAGCTGACAAGGAAGTCGCCACCGTGGCCATCTCCGTCTTCGATCTCTTCTCCATCGGTATCGGCCCCTCCTCGTCCCACACCGTGGGCCCCATGCGGGCGGCCCGCATGTTCGTCAACCGCCTGAAGAAGGACGGCGTCCTCGCCCAGACCGCGTCCGTGCGGGCCGAGCTGTTCGGCTCCCTCGGCGCCACCGGCCACGGACACGGCACCCCCAAGGCCGTCCTGCTCGGCCTCGAAGGCCACTCGCCCCGGACGGTCGACGTGGAGAAGGCGGACGAGGAGGTCGAGCGGATCCGGCAGAGCGGCCGGCTGCGCCTGCTCGGGGCGGAGATAGGGGACGTCCACGAGATCGCCTTCGACGAGCCCAGCCAGCTGATCCTGCACCGCCGCCGCTCCCTGCCGTACCACGCGAACGGCATGACCCTCTTCGCGTACGACGAGACCGGCGCCCCGCTGCTGGAGAAGACGTACTACTCGGTCGGCGGCGGCTTCGTCGTGGACGAGGACGCGGTCGGCGAGGACCGGATCAAGCTCGACGACACCGTGCTGAAGTACCCCTTCCGCACCGGCGACGAGATGCTGCGCCTCACCAAGGAGACCGGCCTGTCGATCTCCGCGCTGATGCTGGAGAACGAGAAGGCCTGGCGCACCGAGGAGGAGATCCGCGAGGGCCTGCTGGAGATCTGGCGGGTCATGCAGGCCTGCGTGCAGCGCGGCATCTCCCGCGAGGGCATCCTCCCCGGCGGCCTGCGCGTCAGGCGCCGCGCCGCCTCCACCGCCCGCCAGCTGCGCACCGAGGGCGACCCGATGCTGCACCGCAGCGAGTGGACGACCATCTACGCGATGGCCGTGAACGAGGAGAACGCGGCCGGCGGCCGGGTCGTGACCGCGCCCACCAACGGCGCGGCGGGGGTCCTGCCGGCGGTCCTGCACTACTACGTGAACTTCGTGCCCGGCGCCGACGAGGACGGCGTGGTCCGCTTCCTCCTGGCCGCCGGCGCGATCGGCATGCTGTTCAAGGAGAACGCCTCGATCTCCGGCGCCGAGGTCGGCTGCCAGGGCGAGGTCGGCTCGGCCTGCTCGATGGCGGCCGGCGCCCTCGCCGAGGTGCTGGGGGGCACCCCGGAGCAGGTGGAGAACGCCGCCGAGATCGGCATGGAGCACAACCTGGGCCTGACCTGCGACCCGGTCGGCGGCCTGGTGCAGATCCCGTGCATCGAGCGCAACGGCATGGCGGCGGTCAAGGCCGTCACCGCGGCCCGCATGGCGATGCGCGGGGACGGCAGCCACAAGGTCTCCCTCGACAAGGTCATCAAGACCATGAAGCAGACCGGCGACGACATGAAGGTCAAGTACAAGGAGACGGCGCGCGGCGGCCTGGCCGTCAACGTCATCGAGTGCTGATCCCGCCGCACCCCGGGCCGGCCGCCTGAAACGCCCCGCCCCCGCCAGGCCACGGCCGCGCAGGGGCGGGGCGCTGACCGCCAACGCCGCCATCCGGCGGGCGGGGCCGCCCCCGGCGCAGGGGTCGGGGCCGCTCCGGCCGTGCCGGGCACCGCGGCCCGGAGCGCGGCGACCGCCGCCCTGCCGGACGTGCTCTGGTACGCGCTGTGGGACGAGGACAGGACGACCACGCGGACTGGCCCTGGAACCCGGCGCTGTACACCGGCCACCGGCGGGCCCACCAGTACGGGGTGAACAGCAGGGAGACCCGGGCGGGGTACACCCTGACCGCGGACCGCGGCGACCGGGACGCCCCGGTCGCCGTGATCGCCCGCGACGGCCGCCGGGCCGGGCGCCTCGGGGCCCGCAGGCCCGCGCTCCGGGATCCATCACCCGAACGGTGCAACCGTCCGGGGGCGGGGGATGTCTCCTCTGGTGACAGCACTGTCCCCGCCTCAGGAGATCCGGGGGTCGAAATGACTCACCGTTCCATCCGCCGTCAGCGTCTCGTGGCCGTGGCCACGGGAGTGCTGCTGACCGCCGGCGCCGCGCTCGCGGCCCCGGTTTCCGCCGCCGCCGCACCGGCCGCGGCACCGAGTGCGCACAAGCCCGTCCCGACGACCCAGACCCCGCAGGTGGTCAACGCCCGCTACGCGGCGCACTGCACCTTCGACCGGGTCGTCGTCGACATCAAGGGGTACATCCCGCCCGTCACCGTCAAGCGGGTCGCCGAACTGCGGTACGACGGCTCCGGCCGGAAGGTCCCGCTGCCCGGCCGCCACTTCCTGGAGATCCGGATGCACCCGGCCCAGGGCCACGACGACGACGGGCAGCCGGTCTACAAGGGCCCCCGCCTCAAGAAGCTGAACCTGCCCAAGCTGAAGGGGATCGCCCTCACCGGCGACTTCGAGGGGTACGTGACCTTCGGGACCGCGTTCAACACCCGGCCCGAGTACAAGACGTTCAAGCTCCACAACCCGGAGCGCTGGGTCATGGACGTCAAGCACGCCAACGTCTGCTGACGCCGGCGGGCGGAGGCCGGCGACGGCCCGGCGAGGGGGCGGCGGTCCGGACGGGCCGCCGCCCCCTCCCCCGTCCGGGGCCGGGTTGTACGTGCCGGATCGGGGCGACTAGGGTCATCTGGCCTTGGTGTACGGGAAACCGGTGGGAAACCGGTGCGGCCCTCGCCACTGTGATCGGGAAGTCCGGCTCCACTCCTGCGGGAAGCCACTGGGCTGCTGCGGGAGACCGCACGGCCCGGGAAGGCGGAGCCAGGGCGGCAGTACCCGTGAGCCAGGAGACCGGCCGGGGCGCGCTGTCCATCCACGAGGTGCTGGAGAGGTCTTCCCCACTCATGCATATAGCCGAGGGGTTCCTGCCCCCGCTGCACGCGGCCGCCTGGGGCGCCGCATCGGCCCCCTTCGTCGTCCACGGCGTCCGGGCCCTGACCCGCGAGGTCAGGGCGAACCCCGAGAGCACGTTGCTGCTGGGGGCCTCCGGCGCCTTCACGTTCGTGCTCTCGGCCCTGAAGATCCCCTCGGTGACGGGCAGTTGCTCGCACCCGACCGGGACCGGCCTGGGCGCGGTGCTGTTCCGGCCGCCCGTCATGGCGGTACTGGGCACGATCACCCTGCTGTTCCAGGCCCTGCTGCTGGCCCACGGCGGCCTGACCACCCTCGGCGCGAACGTCTTCTCGATGGCGATCGCGGGCCCTTGGGCCGGGTACGCGGCCTACCGGCTGCTGCGCCGGGCCGGGGCGCCGCTCATGGTCGCGGTGTTCTCCGGCGCCTTCTTCGCCGACCTGGTCACCTACTGCGTGACCAGCGTGCAGCTGGCGCTGGCCTTCCCGGACCCGGGCACCGGGTTCCCCGGCGCGCTGGCGAAGTTCGGCGGCATCTTCGCGGTGACGCAGATCCCGCTGGCGGTGAGCGAGGGGCTGTTGACGGTCCTGGTGATGCGGCTGCTGACGCAGTCCAGCAAGGCCGATCTGACCCGGCTCGGGGTGCTGGGGGCACCGGCCGGTTCCGCGACCGGTCCGGAGGTGGCGGCGCGATGAGCAGGAACGCACGGATCAACACCCTCCTGCTGCTGCTGGTGGCGGCGCTCGCCGTGCTGCCGCTCGCGCTGGGCCTCGGCGAGGGCAAGGAGGAGCCGTTCACCGGCGCCGACGCGCAGGCCGAGGCGGCCATCACCGAGCTCGACCCCGGCTACGAGCCCTGGTTCTCCCCGCTGTACGAACCGCCGTCCGGGGAGGTCGAGTCGGCGCTGTTCGCCCTCCAGGCGGCGCTGGGCGCGGGGGTGCTCGCGTACTACTTCGGACTGCGGCGCGGCCGCCGCCAGGGCGAGGCCCGCGCGGCGGCGGCCGCGGGTTCCGGCGCCCCGTCCGGCGCGGACGCCCCCGCGGACGGTGCACCGGGCGCGGGGTCCTAGCCGGTGCTGCCCATCGACGCGGCCGCGCACGGCAGCCGCTGGCGGGGCCGGCACCCGCTGGAGAAGGCGCTGCTCGGGCTGGGGCTGACGGTGGCGGCCCTGTGCCTGCCGCCGTGGCCCGGCGGCCCGCTGGTGGCCGCCGCCACCCTGGGCGTGCTGCTCGGCCCCGCCGGGGTGGCGCCGCGGCAGCTGTGGCGGGCCTTCCGGATCCCGCTGGGCTTCTGCTTCACGGGCGCGCTCCCCCTGCTGGTGCAGGTCGGCGGCCCGGCGGGGCTGCTCGCCCCGGCCCCCGACGGCCTGCGGCAGGCGGCCGAGCTGCTGCTGCGGACCTCGGCGGGCTCCTTGGGCGTGCTGCTGTTCGCGTTCACCACCCCGGTGTCGGACGTCCTGCCGCGGCTGGTGCGGGCCGGGGTGCCCGCCCCCGTGGTGGACGTGGCGCTGGTCATGTACCGGATCGGCTTCCTGCTGCTGGACTCGCTGGCCCAGGTCCGGCAGGCGCAGGCGGCCCGGCTGGGGAACACCGGCCGCGCGGCGCTCTGGCGCTCCCTCGCCGGGCAGGGCGCCACCGTGTTCGTACGGGCCTTCGACCGGGCCGGGCGGATGCAGGCGGGGCTGGCCGGCCGCGGCTACGACGGCACCCTGCGGGTGCTGGTCCCGCCGGCGGCGGTCTCCTGGCGGTTCCTGGCGGCCTCGGCCGCCCTGCTCGGCGCCGTGGTCGCGCTGACCCTCGTACTGAAAGGCCTGGGGCTGTGAACCCGTTGGTGGAACTGGTCGATGCGGGATACGCCTACGAGGACGGGCCCGAGGTGCTGTCGGGGGTGTCCTTCGGGATCCCCGCGGGCCGGGCGCTGGCCCTGCTGGGGCGCAACGGCGGGGGCAAGACCACCCTGCTGCGGCTGCTGAGCGGCGGGCTGCGGCCCGGCTCGGGGCGGCTGCTGCTCGACGGGGAGCCGGTGCGCCACGACCGCAAGGGCCTGACCCGGCTGCGGACCGCGGTGCAGCTGGTGGTGCAGGACCCGGACGACCAGCTGTTCGCCGCCTCGGTGGAGCAGGACGTCTCCTTCGGGCCGATGAACCTCGGGCTGCCCGAGCGGGAGGTCCGCGAGCGGGTGGCCGGGGCGCTGGAGGCGCTGGACATCACCGCCCTGCGGGAGCGGCCCACGCACCTGCTGTCGTACGGGCAGCGCAAGCGGGCCGCCATCGCGGGGGCGGTGGCGATGCAGCCTCGGGTGCTGATCCTCGACGAGCCGACGGCCGGGCTGGATCCGGACGGGCAGGAGCGGCTGCTGGCCGCGCTGGAGCGGCTGCGGGCCCTCGGGACCACGGTGGTGATGTCCACGCACGACGTGGAGCTGGCGGTGCGCTGGGCGGACGACGCCGCGGTGCTGGGCCCGGACGGGCTGCGGACGGGGCCTGCCGGGGAGCTGCTGGCGGACGCGGAGCTGCTGGCGGCGGCCCGGCTGCGGCCGGCCTGGGCCCCGGCGGTGGCGGCCTTCCTGCGCGCCGGGGGCCTGCTGGCCGCGGACGCCCCGGGGCCGGGCACCCCGGACGAGCTCGCGGCCTGGCTCCCGGACGGGCTGCGGGCCGGGGCCGGGGAGCGGGGCGGGAGCCGGGCCGGGGAGCCGGGCCCGGCCTGACCGGCCGGGAGCGGGCCGCCCCTACGATGGCGGCATGTCGCTGCCGCACGCCATCCTCACCGCCCTGCTGGAGAAGCCCTCGTCGGGGCTGGAGCTGACCCGGCGGTTCGACAAGTCCATCGGCTACTTCTGGTCCGCCACCCACCAGCAGATATACCGCGAGCTCGGGAAGCTGGAGGAGGCCGGGCTGATCCGGGTGCTGCCGGGCGGGCCGCCCGCGCGGGGGCAGAAGAAGGAGTTCGAGGTGCTGCCCGCGGGGCGGGCGGAGCTGAGCCGCTGGGTGGGCGAGAGCCAGGACCCGAAGCAGATCAGGGACCCGCTGCTGCTGCGGCTGCGGGCGGCCGGCGTGGTGGGTCCGCAGGGGCTGACCGCGGAGCTGCGGCGGCACGTGGAGCTGCACCGGCGGCAGCTGGCGATGTACGAGGCCATCGAGGAGCGGGACTTCCCGCCGGAGCGGAACGCCGACGAGGACCGGCTGCGGCGGCTGGTGCTGCACGGCGGGACCGGGCTGGAGACCTTCTGGCTGCGCTGGCTGGAGGAGGCGCTGGCCGAGGTCTCGGACATCGAGGGGGCGGCCCCGGCGGCCGGGGATGCCGGGGATGCCGGCGGCGGGGCGGACGGGCCCGCGGACGGGCCGGGGACGGACGGGCCGTGACCCCCGGCGGCCGTCGGCCGCCGGGGTCCGGGCCGGGCGTCACTTGTTCAGCGCGGCCCAGAACTCGTCGAAGCTGAGCAGGCCGTCGTGGTTCGCGTCCTTGGACGCGATGACCGCCTCGGCCACCGGGCCGGTGACGAACGGGTCGCCCATCTGAGCCATGGCCTTCTTGAACTCGTCGGCCGTCACGAACCCGTCGCCGTTCTGGTCGAACCGGCCGAAGGCCTCACGTGCGCTCTCGATGTCCGCCACTGGGATCCACCCCTTCTCGGTGCTTGCTGACCGGCTCAGGGTAGCGGCGGTGCGGCCCGGCCGGGTCCCTGGGGTCCGCCCGAGCGTCCGACCGGTATTCCCATTACCCATCCGTAATACGGAACGGATAATTCCGGCCAACAAATCGGAACCCCACTTGTCACCCTCAGGCATCACGCGATAACTTATCGGCATTGCCGCCACACCAGGAGCGCAGGGCTCCCAGGGACAAGCGGCAACAAGGGCGATCACATACGTGACGATCAATACCGACTCTTCGTTTGACGCATCATTCGAGGTCCTGCCCTTCACCCGTACCTGCCGTCATATATGGGAAGACGGCGACCATGTGCTGATCGGCGTGAGCCCCGGCAACAGCTACTTCAGCGCCGACCGGATAGCCGGGCTCGCCCAGTGGGCCACGGAACGCTTCGCACAGGTCGACTTCGTCTACGCAGACCTCCACGTGGACCGGATGTTCGCAGCATTCGGCTACACGCGCGAGCACGCCGGGAAGCGTGCGGCCAAGGAGATCAAGGCGGTGCGGCGCAGGATCGTAAAAGGGGTGGAGGAATCCGGCACCCACCATGCCGAGATCCGGGTGAGGGCCCTCTCGGAATTCCAGGACAACCAGGTGTACCAGCTCCTGCACCGGCGGGTCCTGCATTTCCTGGAGACCGATGACGAATTCCGCAAGGGCTGCGAGAAGATGGCTCTGCACTTCGTGGGATCGAAGCTCCCTGAAGGCGAATCCATCTCGGACGAGCAGCTCCGGGTGTGTTTCGACTACATTGCCGCCGAGCTGCCTTTCTTCCTGGACACCCCCAGCATTCTGGACGTGCCCTCCTCGGTGTCCGCGTACCACGTCACCATGCCGCTGACCGAGGTGCTCTACGCACGCGGCGGCGGTCTCCGCGCCACCCGCAACCAGGCGTACGCCGTCGTGCGCCCGGAAGCGGCGGACGCGGCCGTCCTACCCCCGTCGGCCGCGGCATCCGCCACACCCGCAACACCCGCAACACCCGCACCAGTGGAAAGGACCGCCGATGAGCGTCGCGCAGCCTGAGGCCGACCGGAACGACGGCCCCCTGATCGACTTCCCCCTCTCCCGCCGCGGTGACGTGCTCCCCGAGGAGTGCACCCGGCTGCGCGAGAAGGCCCCGGTCGCCAAGGTGCGCACCCTCACCGGCGACCCCGCCTGGCTCGTCAGCAGCCACGCGCTGGCCAAGCAGGTGCTGGAGGACGAGCGCTTCAGCCTCAAGGACACCGCCAACGCGGGCGTCCCCCGGCAGTACGCGCTGACGATCCCGCCCGAGGTCGTCGACAACATGGGCAACATCAACAGCGCGGGCCTGCGCAACGCGGTCATGAAGTCGCTCAACCCGCGCCAGGCGGGGCTCCAGGACTTCCTGCGGGCCACCGCGCACGGGCTGATCGACGCCCTGGTCGCGGAGGGCGGCCCGGCCGACCTGCGGGCCGGTTTCGCCGACCCCTTCTCGGCGGCCCTGCACTGCGAGGTGCTCGGCGCCCCCTTCGAGGACTGGCGCCGGCTGATGTCCGGGCTGGACGTGGCCTTCATGACCGCGGCCGAGCCCTTCGCCGACTCCGCGCTCAACTGGTACAAGGACGTCGGCTACTTCGTGGCGCAGCTGAACGCCCAGCTGGCCCGGCCCGAGGCCGAGCGCACCGGCCTGCTGGGCAGGTTCGCCGGGCTGAAGGAGGCGGACCCCGAGTCGGCGCACCTGACCGACGACATGTTCGCCACCGTGGCCGTCTCGCTGTTCGGCGCGGGCGCGATCTCCACCTCCTCCTTCCTGGTGCTGGCCGTGCTCGCGCTGCTCCAGCGGCCGGAGCTCCTCGGCCACCTGCGCGCCCACCCGGAGCGCACCGGACGGGCGGTGGACGAGCTGCTGCGCTGGAACCTGTCCATCGGCGACGGCCTGCCGCGGCTGGCCCTGGCCGACGTCCAGGTCGGGGACGTGCTGGTGAAGGAGGGCGAGTTGGTCCTCGTCCTCGTGGAGGGGGCCAACTTCGACCCCGCGGTGTTCGCGGACCCCGACCGCCTGGACCTGGACCGTGAGGTCAACCCGCACCTGTCGTTCGGCGCCGGCCGGCACTTCTGCCCGGCCTCCGCGCTGGGCCGGGTGCACGCCGAGATCGCCCTGGAGGTGCTGGTGGAGCGGCTGCCCGAGCTGCGGCTCGCGGTGCCGGCCGAGAACCTCGTGTGGCGTACGGGGTTCATCAAGCGCCTCCCGGAGCGGCTCCCGGTCGCCTGGTGAGACGGCGGTGCCCCGGGGGCCGGCGGACCCCCGGGGCACCGGTGTGCCGTACGTGCCGGCGGGCCGGACGCCGCCCGCCCGGACCGGCCGGAGCCCGCCCGGCCCGCGCGGGCTCCGGTCAGCGGAAGATGCCGGTGTGCCCCAGCGAGTAGCGGCCGGGCTGCGGGTACACGGCCAGGCCGTGCGGGCCGCCGCCGACCGGGATGCGGGCCAGCTGCTTGCCCGTCGCGGTGTCGATCGCGTACACCTCGCCGTTGTAGCGGCCGGAGAGCCACAGCACCCGGCCGTCGGCCGAGACCCCGCCCATGTCGGGGCTGCCGCCGTCCGGCAGGTGCCACTTCTTCGTCAGGCGGTTCGCCGGGAAGTCGAAGACGGAGACGGTGCCCTCGCCGCGGTTGGAGATGTACATCTCCTTCGAGTCGCGGCTGACGTAGAGCCCGTGGCAGCCCTTTCCGGTGGGCAGCAGCTTCGGGGTGGTGAACTTCTCCCCGTCGAGCACCCACATGCCGTGCGCCATCATGTCGGCGACGTAGAAGGTCTTCCCGTCCGGCGAGATCTTCACGTCCTGGGGCATCGCGCCCTCGAACGGGATCTTCTGCTGCCCGATGACCTCCATCTTCTCCGTGTCCACCTTGAGGAGTTCCCCGGAGAACTCGCAGGAGACGATGAAGTACCGCCCGTCGGCGGAGAAGTCGGCGTGGTTGACCCCGAAGCAGCTCACGGGCACCGTTTTGACCCGGTCCATCGTGTGCGGGTCGCGGAACACCAGCTCCTTGTCCATCGAGGCCATGACCACCGCGTACTTGCCGTTGGGCGTGAAGTACAGGTTGTACGGGTCGTGCACCTCGACCGGCTTGCCGGCCTTCCCGGTGGCGGGGTCGATGGGGGTGAGCGTGTGCCCGCGGTTGTTGTTGACCCACAGGGTCTTCATGTCCCAGGACGGCACCACGTGCTGCGGTTGCACCCCGACCGGGATGGTCTCCACCACCTCGTACGTGGCGGGGTCGATCACGGACACGGTGTTGGAGGTGGTGTTGGGGACGTAGACCCGGGACGGGAAGTCCTTGACCACCGGGGAGAGCTTGTTCGGCCGGTCGGCCGCGTACACGTCGTTCGGGTCCAGCAGCGGGGGCATCCCGGCCAGCCCCGGCGGGGCGGCGGGCACGGCGCGGGCCGGGCGGGCCGCGCCCTTGGTGCCCAGCGCCTCGGGCTTCCCCTTGTCCGGGGACCCGCAGCCGGCCAGGGCGGCGAGGACCAGGGCGGCGAGGAGCACGGTGGCCTTCCGGGGAAGGCGGGTGGTCGTCATGAGGTCAGCAGCTCCGTGGTGGTCACCGGCCGCAGTCCGCGGCGCGCGAGTTCTTCGAGCAGGGCAGGCATGGCGTCGACGGTGTCGGCGTAGCCGAAGTGCAGGCTCACCACCGATCCCCCGCGGACCGTCGCGGTGGCGTTGCGTACGACGGCCGCGGCGCCGGGCGAGGTGAAGTCGAGGGAGTCCACGTCGTACGAGAGGACGTGCGGGTAGCCCGCCCGGCGGGCCAGGGTCCGCACGAGCGGGGTGGCGTGCTGCGCCCGGGAGGGCCGGAACCAGGTGCCGACGGAGCCGGTGAGGGTGCGCAGCCGCCGGGCGCAGGCCGTGATCTCGGCGTACGCGGCGGCCTCCGGCATCGTGCTGATGTCGAGGTGGCGCTGGGTGTGGTTGCCGAGTTCGTGGCCTCCGTCGAGGATCCGGCGGGCCATCTGCGGATGGGCGTCCAGCCAGCTGCCGACGGCCAGCACGGTCAGGTGCGCCCCGGCCTTCTCGGCCTCGGCGAGCACCGCACGGGCGGTGGCGGGGTCCCCGTTGCCGTGGAAGGTGAGGGCGACCCGCGGGCGGTCGCGCGGCCCGTGGGCGATCTCCGCGGGCTGCCCGGGAAAGGCCCGGGGGGCGGGTGCGGCCGGCGCGGGACCGGAGGCGGCGGGCGGCGGGGCCGTGCCCGCGGCGGGCGGGGCTGCGGCGGGGCGGCCCGTGCCGCACGCGGCGGCGAGGGCTCCGGCGGCGACCGCCGCACCGGCGCGGAGGGCGGTCCGGCGGTCTGGGTAACAGGGCACCGTCCCATTTAAGGGGCGGCCTGCACCAAAGGTAATGATTGACCCAATTCGGGACTTTCACCCCGAGTCTTCCGGCAGGCGACACAAGGCTCGGATGATCAACGATTCACCCACTCGACCCCATAGTTATTCATCGAAACTGAGGTCAGTGGCCCATCTCACCTAGATTTTAGCTAGAAACTCTTACTATTTGCACACTTATGTCCGAGTAGGGACTTTTGGCGTCATGGCGCTCTTCTGCCATAGTCGGAACCACGACTTCCCGTTGACCCGAGCGAGGTCGCACAGCCGCCGAGGACCACACCCCCTTCAGGTCCTCGGCGCACTCACGAAGCCCCCGAAGCGCCCCACCACGGCGACAGGGGGCTTCTGCGTTCCCGGCGGCGGAGCCTCAGTGCCGGTCGGCCACGCGCATCTCGAACCAGGTGAGCTTGCCGCGCGGCAGCAGGTCGGCCCCCCACCGGTCGGAGAGCTTGTCCACGAGGAACAGCCCGCGACCGCTCACGTCGAGCTCGTGCACGGGCAGCAGGCAGGGCAGCCCCCGGGAGGGGTCGCGCACCTCGACCCGGATCCACCCCCGGCGGCGCTTCATCTGGAGCCCGAAGGAACGCGCCCCGGTGTGGCGGACGGCGTTGCCCACGAGCTCCGAGACGAGTAAGACCGCGTGCTCGGCGATCTGCGCCGAGAGTCCCCACTGCCGCACCACCACGCACTGGGTGAGCCGGCGGGCCGTCCACGCGGACTCCGGACGCGAGGGCAGGGTCACTTCCGCCTCGGCCGGATTACCGTACAACTCGACTGCTTTCAGGCCCTGTTCGTCCTCAAGGGCTGCCGTCAGCCGTACGGCGGAAGCGCTGCTGCGCTGCCGCGGTTGCTCCACACCCTCCAGGCCCGCCATGCACCCATCATGGACGGCCGAGAGGCCCGCGCGTGCCGTT
The DNA here is from genome assembly GCF_055572195.1 of Streptomyces sp. NPDC030809. Taxonomy (NCBI): domain Bacteria; kingdom Bacillati; phylum Actinomycetota; class Actinomycetes; order Kitasatosporales; family Streptomycetaceae; genus Streptomyces; species Streptomyces sp. NPDC030809. The sequence goes on along the minus strand of NZ_JBVIDV010000020.1, from coordinate 72,215 downwards.
CCGCGCGAAAACGCCCCCCGGAACCGGAGGCTCCGAGGGGGCGATTTGTCATATGCCGAGGGCAATCTTCACAGCTCGAAACGGGGATTGAGCTGCGGTGACACGCTGTCCCTAGATCATCACGGTGAGTGGATCTCCATGATTCCTTAAGGTTTCTTTAAGCCGGAGCTAAGCCACCCCCAGGGGGGAATCAGAGGAACTTGGCCTTGCCCGGGCCCTCCTCGACGAAGCTCCGCATGCCGCGCTCGCGGTCCTCGGTGGCGAACAGGCCCGCGAACCAGTTGCGTTCGATGGTCAGGCCGGTGTCGATGTCGGCCTCCAGCCCGGCGTCCACGCACTCCTTCGCCGCGCGCAGCGCGATCGCCGGCCCCTGGGCCAGCTTCGCCGCCCAGGCGTGCGCCTGCTCGTACACCTCGGCGGCCGGGACCACCCGGTCCACCAGGCCGAGCGCGAGGGCCTCGTCCGCCTTGACCATCCGGCCGGTGAAGATGAGGTCCTTGGCCTTGGACGGGCCGATCAGGCGGGCCAGCCGCTGGGTGCCGCCGGCGCCCGGGATGAGGCCGAGCAGGATCTCCGGCTGGCCGAGCTTGGCGTTGTCGGCGGCGATCCGGTAGTCCGCACAGAGCGTCAGCTCGCAGCCGCCGCCCAGGGCGTAGCCGGTGATGGCGGCGACGACCGGCTTGGGGATGCGGGCCACCGCGGTGAAGGAGTCCTGCAGGGCGCGGGACCGGGCGACCATCGCCGCGTGGTCCATGACCTGCATCTCCTTGATGTCCGCGCCCGCCGCGAACACCTTCTCGCCGCCGTACAGGATCACGGCGCGCACGTCGGCGCGCTCGGTCGCCTCCTCGGCCAGGGCGCGCAGGCCGTCCTGGGTGGCGATGTCCAGCGCGTTCATGGGCGGCCGGTCCAGCCGGATGGTGCCGACGCCTTCGGAGACTTCGAGAGAGATGGTCATGCCGGAAGGTTAGTACCGGTTAACGCGAAGGGGCCCGGTGCCGTAGGTCACAGCACCGGGCCCCGTCACGGGGTCGTCCGCGGGCGGCTTACGCCTTCCACTCCGACCAGGGCATGTTCCAGCCGTTGAGGCCGTTCTCCGGGGCGATCTGCTTGTCGTTGGAGTTCTTCACGATCACCACGTCGCCGATGAGGGAGTTGTTGAAGAACCAGGCCGCCGGGGCGTCCGGGTTGCCGCCGCCGCGCTGGTCCTCCAGGCCGACGCAGCCGTGGCTGACGTTCTCCGAGCCGAAGGTGCCGGAGTTGGCCCAGTAGTTGCCGTGGACGAAGGTTCCCGAGTTGGACAGCCGCATGGCGTGCGGCACGTCCTCGATGTCGTACTCGCCGCCGAAGCCGACGGTGGCCCCGTTCATGCGGGTCACCTCGTACTTCTCGCTGATGACCATCTGGCCGTTGTACGTGGTCGTGGCCGGGGCGCCGGCGGTGATCGGGATGTTCTTGAGGACGGCGCCGTCCCGGACCACCTGCATCCGGTGGCTGCTCGCGTCCACGGTGGAGACCTGCGAGCGGCCGATCGTGAACTTCACCGTGCGGGTCTGCTTGCCGTAGACCCCCGGCCGGCCCTCGACCCCGTCGAGGTTCAGCTTGACGGTGACCTTGGTGCCCGGGGCCCAGTACTTCTCCGGGCGGAAGTCCAGGCGGTCGTTGCCGAACCAGTGGCCCTCGATCGGCACGGACGGCTCGGCCGTCACCGTGATGGCCTTCTCGACGGCCTCGGGGGCGGTGATGCCCCGGGTGAAGTTGATGGACACCGGCATGCCCACGCCGACGGTCGCGCCGTCCTCGGGGGTGTAGTGGCCGATGAAGGTGTTCTTCGGGGTGAGCGTGGTGAAGGTGATGTCCTTCGCGGACTCCCGGCCGCCCGAGTCCTTGGCGACGGCGTGCACCTTGTACTCGGTGGCCGCGCCGAGGTGGCGTACGGGCTCCCAGCTGCGGCCGTCGGCGGCCAGCTTGCCTTCGACGGCGTTGCCCTTGGTGTCCGCCACCGTGACGGTGGTGAGCTTGCCGTTGGCGGCCGTGATCTTCAGGACGCCGCTGGTGGCGACCTCCTTGGCGCCGTCGGCGGGCGCGATGGTCACGACGGCCGTCGAGGCCTCCGTGCCGCCGCCCTTGCCGCCGGAGCCCTTGCCGTTGTCACCGCCGGTACCGCCGCCACCGCCGCTGCAGGCGGAGGTGAGCAGCAGGGCCGCGCCCAGCAGGAGGGCGGCCGCTCCGGTACGGGCACGGCCGCGCCGCGCGCGCGGCGCGGCCGGTATCGGCTGCACGTTCACGTTTTCTTGTCTCCCCATGTCCCCCGCGCGCGGGCATTCGCGCGCATGACGACAGGTAATCACACGGGAGACCACGGTCGGCAACGGAGTTGTCACCGTTCCGTCCCAAGTGGGGCGGTGCGCGGGCGGGGAGAGGGCCCGGACCGGCGGCCTCCGGCGGGATCAGTCCTCCGTGCCGGTACGCGTGCCCCACACGTAGACCGCGTCGCCCTCGGTGAGCAGGTCCCAGAGGCGGGCGGCGTCGGGCACGGTGAGGTTGACGCAGCCGGCCGAGCCGGCGTTGTCGAACATGTCCCCGGGGCGCCCGTGGATGGCCTGCCCGCCGTCGAAGAACTGGGCGTACGGCATGGGCGAGTCGGGGTAGAGCGAGGAGACGTGGTCGCGGTTGCGCCAGTAGATCTCGTGCCAGCCGGGCCGGGTCTCCTGCTCGTCGCGTCCGGTGCGCACCGGTACGGGGGCGAAGACCACCTTGGCGTCCCGCTGCACCCACAGGAGTTGGCGGTCCATGTCCACGCAGGTCACCCGGTGCGGGCGGACCGGGCAGTCACCGGCCGCGTTGGGGTTCGCGCGCGCTTTCAGGGCGACCAGGGTGCGGTAGGTGAGGAGGTCGGGATAGCCGTCGGCCGGCTCGATCCGGTGGGTCTGCTGGAAGGCGCGGATGGCGGCGCAGTCCTCCGGGGACTGCCGCCCGTCCACCGGCCGCTTGAGGTACTCCTCCAGCTCCCGCTGGTAGGGGCCGGTCCGTGCGGTGCACGGGGTGTCGGCGGCGGCCGGGCCCGCGGCGGGCGCTGCGGCCGCGGAGCGGGCGGCGGAGCCGGCCGGGCCGGCTGCCGCGGCGGGGCCGGCCGGGGGGAGGAGGGCCAGCAGGGCCAGCGCCCCGGCGAGCAGGACGGGCCCGCCGCGGGCGGGGCGGCCGGGCGTGCGGCCCGGAGGGGTGCAGGGTGTCGCAGATATCGGGGGTATCGCCATGGTGGCCTCCTCGCGCCCGCAGGCCGGGCTCCGTTGCGTCCAGCTAACAGAGCCCGGCCCGGGGCGTCGCGCCCGCGTGCGCCGAAGCGGTGACACCGCCACTCACCCGGCGCACCCGGGGGCCGCCGGATCAGTGAAGGGTGCGGCCTCCCCCTCGGCGGTCCTCGGAACGGCCCTCGTCACGGCCGTCCTCGTCCTTGCCGCCCTTGCCGCCCTTGCCGCCCTTGTCGCCCTTGCCGTCGTGGTCGCGCTTGTTCTTCACGTGCACGGTCACCTGCGGGTCCCGGTTGCCCGGGTAGACGTGCAGCGGGCCGGTGACGGGGTTCTCGGGCAGGTCGTAGCCCTCGGGGACGTCGGTCTCGCGCAGGTAGTAGTAGCCCTCGGGGAGGACGTCGAAGGTGCAGACGCCCTGCCGGTCGGTGGCGCAGCCGTTGTCCACGAGGGTGTCGCGGCTGGTGCCCCTGGTCTGGAGCCCGCGGGTGCCGTTGCTCTCGCGCCACACCTGGAACACGGCCCCGCGCAGCGCCCGGCCGGTCTTGGCGTCCTTCTTCACGACCTTGATCCCGCCCGTGTAGGGGGGCTTGGTGTCCTTGGTGTTCCGCGCGACGACGCCGACCCCGGTGCGGATGTTCTCCGGGGTGAGCACCAGCGGTCCGAAGACGGGGTTCGCGGGCAGCACGTACCCGGACGGGGCCTTGGTCTCCTGCCAGTAGTAGGTGCCCGCGGGGACGCTCGCCGCGCAGGTGCCGTCGGCAGGGGTGGTGCAGTCGGCGCTGACCTCGGTGTCGGGGTCCGCACCGGTGGTCTGGAGGCCGGCGTTCCCGTTGGTCTCGCGCCAGAGCGCGAACTCCGCGCCGGAGAGCGGGGCTCCGGTGGCCGCGTCGGTCTTGCGGACGGAGACCTCGCCGAGGACCGGCGGCTGCGGGGTGCGCCGGTTGGCGGCCCGGACCGCGACCCCGGCCGAGGCGTTCTGGGCGGTCAGCACGAGCGGGCCGAAGACCGGGTCGGCGGGCAGGTCGTAGCCGGACGGGGCGCCGGTCTCGCGCCAGTAGTACGTGCCCACGGGCACGGTCCGGGTGCAGGTGCCGTCGGCCGGGGTGGTGCAGTCGGCGCCGACCTCGGTGTCGGCGTTGATGCCGGTGGTCTGGAGGCCCCGGGTGCCGTTGGTCTCGCGCCACAGCTCGAACACCGCGCCGGGCAGGGCGGCGCCGGTTTCCGCGTCCGTCTTGAGCACGCGGACCTCGCCGGTGACCACGGGGGTGGGCCGGTTGCGCGCGGTCACCGTCGCCGTGTCCCGGCCGTTGGCCGGGTCGAGCAGCAGCGGGCCGAAGACCGGGTCGGCGGGCAGGTCGTGCCCGGCCGGGGCGCTGGTCTCGCGCCAGTAGTAGCTGCCGGCCTGCTGGGTGCTGGTGCAGGTGCCGTCGGCCGGGGTGGTGCAGTCGGGGCCCACCTTGGTGTCGGCGTTGATGCCGATGGTCTGGAGGCCCGCGGTGCCGTTGGTCTCGCGCCACAGCTCGAACACGGCCCCGCGCAGGGCGGCGCCGGTTTCCGAGTCCACCTTCAGCACGGAGACGGTGCCGGTGGGCGGCAGCGGGTCGTCCCCGCAGGCGGGCAGGTCGCCGTTGAACGGGTAGGAGTGGAACTCCTGGCCCCCGCCGCCGGTGGCCGAGCTGGTGTGGGTGATGCTGCCGGCGCTGAAGAAGCGGCCGTTGACGCCGGGCAGCTGGACGATGGCCTCGGAGTCCGGTTCGGCGATCAGGGTGGCGCCCTGGAACTGGCCCGAGCCGACCAGCCGTACGGTCTCGGCGTCGGGGAAGTTCCACAGCAGCCGCTCGCGGCTCACCCCGGCGAGCAGTCCGCTGGAGGTGTGCACGAGCGGGTCGGTGCCGAGGACGTTGACCAGGACGGTGGCGTTCGCCGGGATGCCGGCGAACCGCAGCGTCTGCTGGGCGCCGCCGGGGCCGGCGAGGTCGCCGGTGACGTTGAAGACCTGGAGGGGGGAGCTGTTGTCCCCGGTGAACACGGTCTCGTAGTTGTTGTTGACGACCGTGCCGGTGGCCGGGCGGGGCCTGCCGTCCACGCGGGCGTAGCACTTGCTCGCGGCGGTCAGCTGCCGGGTGAGCCCGGCGTAGCGGGCCACCGCGTTCGGGTCGGCCGTGGTGGTGCCGGTGACGGTGCCGGTCAGGGTGCCGGCGTACCGGACGACCCCGCCTTCGGCGATCAGGGTCTGGCCCGCGGCGACCGTGACGTTGCCGCCGGTGGCGAGGAAGTCGGAGCCGGCGGGCGGCGGGACGCGGGAGCCGACGCCGACGATGCCGATGTTGTAGACGCTGCTCGCGCCCGCCGCCTTCTGCATGTCGAAGCTGCCCATGACGACGACGCGGCCCTCGGCCTCGGCGGCCCGCTCGCGGACCCGGAAGTCCCCGCCGGCGAAGATGTTGACCGCGTCGTCCCGGCCCTGGATGGGCCCGTTGTGCGGCTCCAGCCAGGTGGCCGGGCAGTCGCCCGGGATGCACGGGCCCAGACCGCCGGGCAGCGGGGCCGCCGCGCGGGCCGCGGCCGGGGCCCGGCCGGGCGGGCCCGCGTACGCCGGTGCCGCGGGCAGCACGCCCGCGAGCACGCCACCGACTGCCAGGCCGAGGGCCACCGCCCTCGCCTTCCTACCTGCCATGACACTCCGTCCTTCGCCTGTCGCGTTGCCCTGACAGGCTGGCCGGAGGGATGCGGGAGACCGCCGGGCGACACTCGCCGCTACGGCATTCCGGTCACACGATCACCCCAGGGTGCACCCGCTCGGGCGAAACCCCGGGCGGGGGCGGAGCCTCAGGCGAGGGCGGAGCCGGCGGTCCAGTCGGCCCAGCTGAGGTTCCAGCCGCCCAGCCCGTTGTCGGGGGCGACCGTCTTGTCCTTCGAGTTGACGACCTCGATGACGTCGCCGACGAGGGTGCGGTCGAAGAACCAGCCGGCGGGGGTGTCGGAGCCGCCGCCCTTGTCGTCGCGCAGGCCGATGCAGCCGTGGCTGGTGTTCTCGGAGCCGAAGGTGTCCGGGGAGGCCCAGTAGTTGCCGTGCAGGAAGGTCCCCGAGGCGGTCAGCCGCATGGCGTGCGGCACGTCGGGGATGTCGTACTCCCCGCCGAAGCCGACGGTCTGCCCGTTCATCCGGGTGACGTCGAAGAGCTCGGAGACGACCATCTTCCCGTTGTACGTGGTGGTCTTCGGCGCGCCGGCGCTGATGGGCACCGTGGAGAGCAGCTGCCCGTCGCGGCGGACCTCCATGGTGTGCGCCTCCGCGTCCACGGTGGAGAGCTGGTGCCGGCCGACGGTGAAGCGGACCGTCTTGCTCTGGATGCCGTACGAGCCGGGGGCGCCCTCGACGTCGCGGAGGTTCATGGTGACGGTGACCTCGGTGCCGGGCCGCCAGTAGCGGCGCGGCCGGAAGTCGAGGCGCTCGCTGCCGAACCAGTGGCCGGCCACCTCGGTCTCGGGGTCGGCGGTGACGGTGATGGCCCGCTCGACCTCGGCGCGGTTCTCGATGGACCGGTTGAAGTTGAAGGAGACGATCATCCCGGTGCCGACCGTGGAGCGGTTCTCCGGCTTGAAGTAGCCGATGAAGCGCTCCTCGGGCACGTAGGTGGTGAAGGTGGTGTGGCGGGCCTGGCGGCGCTCGTGCCCGTCGAGGGCCACGGCGTCCACCGTGTACTTGGCGGCGAGGGCCAGCTTCCCGGCGGCCGGGTCGGGACTCCAGCTCAGCCCGTCGGGGGCGATGCTGCCCGGGACCTCCTCGGCCTGGGCGTCCTCCACCTTGGTGACCAGCACCCGCTCCAGCCGCCCCTCGGGGACGGTGACGGTCAGCGGTCCGCCGGCGGGCACGCCGCGCGCGCCGTCCTCGGGGGTGATGCGGATCGCGTCGCGCGGCGCCCTGGGTTTGCCCGGCAGCTCCACCTCGATGCCGGGGGCGTTCTGCCCGGTGCATGCGGCCGCCCCCGCGACCAGCCCCGCCCACACCACGGCGGCCAGCAGCCGCCTCTTCACGTAGCTCACGCACCTGCAACGAGTGCGGCCCTCCGGGGGAAACGTGAGTGCGGGGCCGGTTACGGGCAGAACAGGGGGAAGGAGCAGACGGGGGTGGGCCGCGGCCGGGACGCCGCGGCCCCTCGGCCCCGCAGGTACCGAGAGCCGCGGGAGGCCGGACGGTGTCGAGCGCAGCAGAGCAGCAGACCGCGGGTGCGGTGCGGACCGGGACGGCCGCGCCCGCCCCCGCGCACCGGACGGGGGGCGAGGTGCGGCGGGCCGGGCCGGCGCTGCCGGGGCTTGCGGGTCCGCCGGTGTGGCCGGGGGCCCCGACCCCGCTGGGGGCCCGGTTCCGGGTGGGCCCGGACGGGGTGGCGGGCACGAACTTCGCGCTGTGGGCGGGCGGCGGCGCCGAGTCGGTGGAGCTGTGCCTGTTCGACGAGCAGGGCCCGGGCGGTGCGGTGGTGGAGACCCGGCTGCCGCTGCCGGAGCTGACGCACGAGATCTGGCACGGGTTCGTGCCCGGGGTGCGGCCGGGGCAGCGGTACGGGTTCCGGGTGCACGGCCGCTGGGACCCGTGGACGGGGGCCCGGTTCAATCCGGCGAAGCTGCTGCTGGACCCGTACGCGCGGGCGGTGGACGGGGACTTCGCGCTGCCGCCGGAGGTGTACGGGCACGTCCGGGACTGGCCGCAGCAGTACATCGCCGACACGGTGCGCGACGACCGGGACTCGGCCCCGTTCGTGCCCAAGGGGGTGGTCGTCCACGATGACGACGACTGGGCGGACGACGTGCGGCCCAAGACCCCGTGGGCCGATTCGGTGATCTACGAGCTGCACGTGCGCGGGTTCACCATGCGCCACCCGGAGGTCCCGCCGGAGCTGCGGGGCACGTACGCGGGGCTGGCCCATCCGGCGGCGGTCGCCCACCTGACCCGGCTGGGGGTGACGGCGGTGGAGCTGCTGCCGGTGCACCAGTTCGCGCACGAGGACCACCTGCTGCGCCGGGGGCTGCGCAACCACTGGGGCTACAACTCGATCGGCTACTTCGCCCCGCACGCCGGGTACTCGGCCTCGGGCACCGCCGGGCAGCAGGTGGGCGAGTTCAAGCGGATGGTGCGGGCCCTGCACGCCGCCGGCATCGAGGTGATCCTCGACGTGGTCTACAACCACACCGCCGAGGCGGGCGAGCTGGGCCCGACCCTGTCCCTGCGCGGGATCGACAACCGGGGCTACTACCGGCTCCAGTCCGACCAGCGCCGGTACGCGGACTACACGGGCTGCGGGAACACCCTGCACGCGGGCCGGCCGCACGTCCTGCGGCTGATCACCGACTCGCTGCGGTACTGGGTGACCGAGATGGGGGTGGACGGCTTCCGCTTCGACCTGGCGGCGGCGCTGGCCCGCTCGATGCACGACGTGGACATGCTCTCGCCGTTCCTGGCGGTGATCGCGCAGGACCCGGTGCTGCGGCGGGTGAAGCTGATCGCGGAGCCCTGGGACGTGGGCTCGGGCGGCTACCAGGTGGGCGCGTTCCCCCCGCTGTGGACGGAGTGGAACGACCGCTACCGGGACGCCGTACGTGACTTCTGGCGGGGCGCGCTGCCCGACGTCCGGGACCTCGGCTACCGGCTGTCGGGCTCCAGCGACCTGTACGCGTGGGGCGGCCGGCGGCCGTACGCCTCGGTCAACTTCGTCACCGCCCACGACGGTTTCACCCTGCGCGACCTCGTTTCGTACGAGCGCAAGCACAACGAGGCCAACGGGGAGGGCAACCGGGACGGGACCAACGACAACCGGTCGTGGAACTGCGGGGCCGAGGGCGAGACCGACGACCCGCGGATCCTCGCGCTGCGCCGCCGCCAGCTGCGCAACCTGCTGACCACGCTGCTGCTCTCGACGGGGGTGCCGATGCTGGTGGCCGGGGACGAGCTCGGCCGCACCCAGGGCGGCAACAACAACGCCTACTGCCAGGACAACGAGACCGGCTGGGTGGACTGGTCGCTGGCCGAGGACCCGCAGTGGCGGCCGCTGCTGGAGCTGACCTCGCGGCTGATCGCGCTGCGGCACGCGCATCCGGTGCTGCGCCGGCGGGCGTTCTTCTCGGGGCGGGCCCAGGGCGCGGACGGGCTGCGGGACCTGGCCTGGTTCACCCCGGCGGGCGCCGAGATGACGGAACGGGACTGGTACGCGCCGGCGGCCTCGCTGGGCCTGTACCTGTCGGGCCGGGACATCCCGGGCCGGGACGCGCGGGGCGAGCCGGTGACGGACGAGAGCTTCCTGGCCCTGCTGCACGCGGCGGACCGGCCGGCCGCGTGGGTGCTGCCGGGCCCGCCGTGGGCGCAGGAGTACGAACTGGTGGTGGACACCTCGCGGGAGGACCAGGACCGGGCGCCCGGCACCCGCCACCGGGGCGGGACCACGATGACGGTCCCGGCCCGGTCGGTGCTGCTGCTGAAGGTGCGGGCGTGAGCGGGTGGGCCGGGGGGCGGGCTCAGGGGGCGGGGGTGTGCACGTAGCAGACCACGTCCATCGCGAGCTTCGGAGCCGGTCCGGTCACCTGGCCGGAGGAGTCGAAGCTCATCCGGAACGAGCTGCTGCGGATGGTCAGGAACTGCCCGTACGGCTCGGCCGCGCCGCGCTTCCAGGCGGCGGGCAGCTGCCGGTAGGGCCCGTCACAGCTCCGGTGGACGTACGCCGCGGGGGTGGTCCGGCCGGCGTCGGAGGTGCCGGCGGAGGCGAAGACCCGCATGGTGTGGCGGCGGGCGCAGTCCGTCACGCGGACCCGGGCGGCGTCCGCGAGCCCGGCGGTGGGGACGGCGCAGGTGCCGCGCGGCTGCCGGGTCAGCGCGGCGGCGGCGCGGCGGGCGTCCACGGTCTGCGCGCGGGCCGGGGCGGTGGCCCCGGCGGGCGCGCCGTAGTCGGCCAGGGTCAGGGTGGCGTGCAGGCCGGTGACCCCGGGCAGCCCCTGCATGCTCTGGTGGCGGCTGCCGTTGAGCTGTTCCAGCAGGGTCACGAGGTCCACGTCGGCGGAGAGCAGCCGGCCGCGGGGGTCGAGGACCACGGTGAGCGGCAGGGGCTCCTCCAGGTAGGCCTTGCTGGTGGTCCTCGGCCCGATCCGGGAGGGCAGCAGGTCCTGGGCGAGGCCGAGGGGCACGGTGGCGGCGTACTCCCGGCCGCCGCCCTCCCGGCGGATCGGCTCCTGCCGGGGGACGGCCGCGGCGACGAGTTCGGCGAGGGTGCCGCCGAAGGGCAGGACCCGGCCGGGGGCGTGGGCGGTGACGGGTGCCTCGCCCTTGGGGTCGAGGGCCTTGCGGGCGGCCTTCGGCCAGTGCAGCCAGACCCCGTCGGCGCCGCGGGCGTACACCTCGTCGGTGCCGGCGGTGGCGAGGGTGAGCGGGTAGACGGCCCCGCTGCGGTCCAGCCGGGGGCCGGCGTCCACGGGGAAGTCGGAGGGGAGCTCGCGGGTGAGCTCGGCCCGGGCGGTGCCGTGCGCGAAGTCCACGGTGCCGGTGGTGACGTGGCGGGCCGTGGTGGTGGGCGAGTTGTACTCGACGGTGGCGGTGAACCGGGCGGTCCCGGCGGCCCGGGTCTGGGCGACGGCCGCCTTCAGCTGCTGCCCGAGGGGTTTGCCGTACACGGCGGCGCCCTCGTCCCCGTCTCCCCCGCACCCGGTCAGGGCCGCGGCCGGCAACAGCAGCAGGACGGGCAGTACGGCACGCCGAAGCCAGTTCATGGTCCCCCCGGATGTCCACTGATATTCGCTGGGCAGCGTCAGGAGCGAATCGTAAGCTCACGCCTGATGTCCTCAATAGATGCAACCTCCACCCAACCGTCCGCGGTACGGACCCTGCTGCGGCTGTGGCCGTACGTGCGGCCGGTGCGGGCCCGCTGGTTCACCGCGGCCGTCATCGCGGTGGTCGCCTCCTGCCTGAGCCTGGTCATCCCGCTGGTCCTGAAGTGGCTCGTGGACGGGCCGGTGGCCGCCGGGGACACCCGCGGGGTCTGGCTCGGGGCCCTGTACCTGCTGCTGCTCGGGATCGCCGAGGCGGTGCTGTTCGGCTTCCGGCGGTGGCTGGTGGCCCGGCCGCTGTCGCGGGTCGAGGCGGACATGCGGGGGGACCTCTACGGTCACCTCCAGCGGCTGCCGGTGGCCTTCCACGACAAGTGGGCCTCGGGGCAGCTGCTCTCGCGCGGCACCGCGGACCTGATGCTGCTGCGGCTCTTCCTCGTCTTCCCGCTGACCTTCCTGGTGGTCAACGGGGTCACGATCGTGGTCGGCGCCGTGATCCTGCTGATGCAGAAGTGGACGCTGGGGCTGGTGCTGCTGGTGCCCGTGGTGCCGCTGCTGCTGCTCGCGAGCGCCTTCGAGCGGAAGTACGCGGTGGTCTCCCGCCGGTCGCAGGACCAGGCGGGCGACCTGACCACGGTGATCGAGGAGAGCGTCCTCGGGATCCGGATCATCAAGGGCTTCGGCCGGCACCGCAGCCAGGCGCGGGCCTTCCGGGCGCTGGCCGGGGAGCTGAGGGAGACCGAACTCCACAAGGCCCGGCTGCTGGCGGGCATCTCGGCGGTGATGACCGCCCTGCCGGAGCTGGCGATCGGGGTGGCGCTGGTGCTGGGCACGGTGCAGGTCGCGGACGGGGACCTGTCGGCGGGCACGCTGGTGGCCTTCCTGTCCACGGCGCTCGCGCTGCGCTGGCCGGTGGACTCGCTGGGCTATCTGCTGGCCCTGTGCCAGGAGGCGGCGACGGCCACCCAGCGGTACTTCGAGGTCCTCGACGAGCCTCAGGAGGGCGCGGGCGAGGGGTCGGGGGGCAGGGCAGGCGGGTCCGGGGCCGGGGAGTCCGGGGCCGGGGAGGCCGGGGCCGAAGGGTCGGCGGAGGCCGGGACCACGGAGCCGCACGGGGCTGCGGAGGCGGCAGGCGCTGCGGAGGCGGACGCGGGCGGGCTGCGCTTCGAAGGGGTGAGCTTCCGGTACCCGGACGCCGAGCCCGGCAGCCGTCCGGTGCTCGACGGCATCGACCTGCACATCCGGCCCGGCGAGACGATGGCCCTGGTCGGGGCCACGGGCAGCGGCAAGACCACCCTGACCGCGCTGGTGCCGCGGCTGCACGAGCTCACCGGCGGGCGGATCACCCTGGACGGCCGGGACATCCGCGAGCTGCCCAGGGAGCGGCTGCGCTCGATGGTGTCGGTGGCCTTCGAGGAGCCCACCCTGTTCTCGGCGAGCGTGGCGGACAACGTGCGGATGGGCGGCCCCGACCTGGACCGGGCGCTGGAGACGGCGCAGGCGGGCTTCGTCGCCGGGCTCCCGGAGGGGGCGGACACCCAGGTCGGCGAGCAGGGGCTGAGCCTGTCCGGGGGGCAGCGCCAGCGGCTGGCGCTGGCCCGGGCGGTGGCGGGCAGCCCGCGCTTCCTCGTCCTCGACGACCCGCTGTCGGCGCTGGACGTGCACACGGAGGCGCTGGTCGAGGCGGCCCTGCGCGAGGTGCTGGCGGACACCACCGCGCTGGTGGTGGCGCACCGGCCGTCCACGGTCCTGCTCGCGGACCGGGTGGCCCTGCTGTCCGGGGGCCGGGTGACGGCCGTGGGCACCCATCAGGAACTGCTGCGGGACAGCGCCGAGTACGCATGGCTGATGTCGGGGTCGCACGCCCCGGCGGCGGAGGGGGACGGACGGTGAGCACGGTGGCGGAGGCCTCCGACGCGATCGAGCGGGACGAGCTGGAGGCGCCCGCGGGGGCCACCCGGGGGCTGCTCGGCTCCCTGCTGCGCGAGCGGCGCGGCGGGGTGCTGCTGGCCGGGCTGCTGCTGGTCCTCCAGCAGGCCGCGGCCCAGGGCGGGCCGCTGCTGGTGGCGTACGCGATCGACCGCGGGGTGCCGGCGTTCCGCACCGGGGACCACGGGCCGCTGGTGGCGGTGGGGCTCGGGTACCTGGTGTGCGCGCTGGGCTCGGGCGGGTTCCAGTACGGCTACATCCGGGCCTCGGCGCGGGTGAACCAGGACGTGCTGCTCGACCTGCGCGGGCGGATCTTCCGGCACGCGCAGGCGCTCAGCCTGGACTTCCACGAGCGGTACACCTCGGGGCGGCTGATCTCCCGCTCGACCACGGACGTGGAGTCGCTGCGCGAGCTGCTGAGCGAAGGGCTCCAGGAACTCCTGGCGGTGATCCTGTCGTTCGTGTTCATCGCCGGGATGCTGCTGTGGCTGGACCTCGGCCTGGGAGGGGTGGCCGCGCTGTCCTTCGTACCGCTGTACCTGCTGGTGCAGAGCTACCGGCGGCGCTCGGAGGCCGTCTACTCCGAGCGGTCCTCGGCGATGGCCTCGGTCATCGTGAAGTTCGCGGAGACGATGAACGGGATCCGCCCGGTACGGGTGTTCCGGCGCGAGCGCGCCAACGACGCCGAGTTCCTGGCGCTCAACCGCAGGCACGAGCGGACCAACGGCGACGCCCTGATCGAGATGGCCCGCTACGTGACCGGATCGCGGCTGATCGCCAACACGGCGGTGGCGGGGATCGTGCTGTGGGGCGCGTACCGGGTGGCCACCGGCTCCCTCGAACTGGGCGTGTTGGCCGCGGCGGTGCTCTACCTGCGGCGGCTGTACGACCCGATCGACCGGCTGGCGATGTTCCTCAACTCGTACCAGTCGGCGGTGGCCTCCCTCGGGAAGATCGCCGGGCTGCTGGCCCAGGTCCCCTCGGTGCCGGAGCCGGCCGAGCCGCGGAAGCTGCCCGCGCAGGACCGCGGGCTCCCGGGCCGCGAAGTGGTCTTCGACGAGGTCCGGTTCGCCTACCGGGAGGGCGGGGCCGAGGTGCTGCCGCGCTTCAGCCTGACGCTGCCCGCCGGGCAGACGGTGGCGGTGGTGGGGGCCACCGGCGCGGGCAAGTCCACCCTGGCCAAGCTGCTCGCCCGGTTCTACGACCCGAGCGGGGGCCGGGTGCTGCTGGACGGGACGGACCTGCGCGACCTGCCGGTGCCCGAACTGCGGCGCGGGGTGGTGATGGTGACCCAGGAGGCCTTCCTCTTCTCGGGCAGCGTCGCCGAGAACATCGCGCTCGGCCGGCCGGACGCCACCCGGGCGGAGATCGAGCAGGCGGCGAAGGCCATCGGCGCGCACGACTTCATCAGCGCCCTGCCGGACGGCTACGACACGGACGTGCGCAAGCGCGGCGGCCGCATCTCCGCGGGCCAGCGCCAGCTGGTGGCCTTCGCCCGGGCCCTGCTGGCCGACCCCGCGGTGCTGATCCTGGACGAGGCGACCAGCTCGCTGGACGTGCCGGGCGAGCAGGCGGTGCAGCAGGCGATGCGGACGGTGCTGCGCGGCCGGACGGCCGTGGTGATCGCGCACCGGCTGTCCACGGTGGAGATCGCGGACCGGGTCCTCGTGATGGAGGCGGGCCGCATCGTCGAGGACGGCACCCCGGCCGAACTCATCTCCGGCACGGGCCGGTTCGCGGACCTGCACCGGGCTTGGCGGGACAGCCTGGTCTGAGGGCGGGTGGGCCCGGGTGTTCGTGCTGCCGTCGCGGACCCCCGTGCCGCGACGGCTGCGACGCCCCGCGGGCCGGGGGGTGCCCGGTGCTTGCGGGCACCCCCGGCCGGTGGGGGGAACGGGATTCGGCCGGTCGGCCGGGGGGCGGCCAATTCCGGCGATCGTCGCGCAACCGACATTGGCACGGCTGCCGCGAACGGTGCACGTGTTCGTGCCGTCCCGGACAGCGGACAGCTGTCCGTGCTGGTCAGCGCCTGTCCGGAATTGCGAGGCCGAGGCCGGCCCGGGCGGGGGCGGTCCGCCGGCGTCCGGATATCGCCCTTCGCGGGGGCGCGCGGGCGGGGCAGGATGGCCGCCATGGAGGAGACCCAGGGGGAGCTCGTGCCCGGTCGGGCGCGGGACGCAGCCGAGTTCATCGCGCTGATGCGCGCCCTGAAGGAGCGGTCGGGGCTGACGTACCGGCAGTTGGAGGAGCGGGCTGCGGGCCGGGGGGAAGTACTGGCGCGGAGCACGCTGGCGGGGGTGCTGGGCGGGCGGACCCTGCCGCGGCCGGAACTCCTTGCGGTGTTCGTGCGGGCGTGTGGTGAGGCGGATCAGGTGGGGGCGTGGCTGTCCGCGTGGACGGCTGTGGCGGGGGGTTCCTCTTCCCCCACCCGCCCTTCCGCCGTTTCCCGGGACTCCGCCCCGGACCCCGCCGCGCAAGGACTGGATGCCGCCCGGCAACACCAAGCCCCGCCGGCGATTGAGGCGCGGGGGGTCGGCGGCGGAGCCCCCGAAACGGACACCGAGCAACGACTGGACTCCGCCCCGGACCCCGCTGCGCAAGGACTGGACGCCGCGGGGCAAAAGCCAGCCCCGCCGGCGATTGAGGCGCGGGGGCCCGGGGGCGGAGCCCCCGAAACGGACACCGCGCAACGACTGGACGCCGCCCGGCAACACCAAGCCCCGCCGGCGATTGAGGCGCGGGGGTCCGGGGGCAGAGCCCCCCGGGTGCGGGGGCGGGTGCTTGCGGTGGTCGCCGCGGTAGGGATCGGGCTGGCGGTCGGGGCCGCCGTACTGGCCGGCGGAGACCACGGCCCGACCGCGAACAGCCCCGCTGCGGAGCAGCGTTTCAAGACCCCCGCCCTCCCCACCGGCTGGGTCCGCATCAAGCCGCTCACGACCAAGGGCATGTGCCTGACCGACGGCCGCGTCGCCGACGGCCGGTACACCCCGCTGGTCGCCGTGCAGCGGCCCTGCGCACAGGCCGGTCCGCAGACGACCCTGCTGGAGCCGATGGGCCGGGACCTCTACCGGATCCAGTGGCACCACCCCGACTACGGCAAGGGCTGCCTGCGGGCCTGGTCGGAGGGGGCGGGCACCGGACTGCTGGAGCCCATGGACGACTGCACCCTCGGCAGCCGCTTCCACGTCGAGCCCTCGGGGCCGCGCGGCAGCGGGCGGTACGTGCTGCGCGTGGACGGCCACGGCTGCGTCGGCATCCGGGGCTCGGCCGCGGCGGCCGGCACGGAAGCCGTCATGGAGCAGTGCACGGCCCGCCCCGGACAGCTCTTCGCCATCGAACCCGCCACCTGAGCCGTACCGCGAACCGCCCCGAACCGTCCGGGAACCGCCCGCGGACCGCCCGCGCCATCCCATTGCGGACCGCAGCCCTCCGCCGCCCTGCAATGATGTCCCTCCGGCGGGGGAATGGACGCACCCGCGTTCGATGAGGGGATCTGGTGGCGCATGGGCAGAGTCGGGACCGCACTTCGGGAGCTGCGCGGGGCGCAGAAGTCCGCGAAGGGGGTGTCGCTCTACTCGCGGTTCGTGAACCGGCCGGCCGGGCGGTACCTGGCCGCCGGCTCGTACGCGCTGGGGCTCAGCCCCAACCAGGTGACCCTGGTCAGCGCCGCGTTCAGCTTCGCGGCCATCGCCGCGGTCGCGCTCGCCGCCCCCTCGTGGGGTCTGGGCGTCGCGGTGTGGGCGGCCCTGGCCGTCGGCTTCGCCTTCGACTCGGCGGACGGGCAGCTGGCCCGGCTGCGCGGCAGCGGCAGCGCGGCCGGCGAGTGGCTGGACCACGTGGTGGACTGCGCGAAGATCACGGCCCTGCACACCTGCGTGCTGATCGCCTTCTACCGCTTCCCCGACGCGTACGGACTGCCCGGTGAGGGCTGGCTGCTCGTGCCGCTGGGCTTCCAGTTCGCCTCCGTGGTCACCTTCTTCGGCGGGCTGCTGACCGAGAAGCTGAAGCCGAAGCCCGAGCCGGGGAGCCCCGCCGCCGCCCCCTCCACCCTGCGCGCGGTGGCGCTGCTGCCGGTGGACTACGGGGTGTTCTGCCTGGTGTTCCTGCTGCTGGGCGGCGGGGACCTGTTCCGGTGGGCCTACGCGGGCCTGGGCGCGGTGGCCGCGCTCTTCCTCCTCGCCTTCCTGGCGAAGTGGTTCAGGGAGCTCAGCGCAGTTCGGCGGTGAGGGGCTCCGGGAGGGGCTCCGCGAGCGCGTCCAGGGCCCGGCGCAGCTGGGTGCTGGACGTGTGCACGGTGTACGGGAAGTAGACGACGTCCACCCCGACCGCGGCGAAGTCGGATTCGAGCTTGTCGCCCTTGGGGGTGCCCCGCCAGTCGTCGCCCTTGAAGATCACGTCGAAGCGGACCTGCTTCCAGGTCTCGACCTTGTCCGGAACCGTCTCGACGAAGGCGGCGTCCACATACTTGACGCTGCGGACGATCTCCAGGCGCTCCACGAGGGGGATCATCGGGCGGCGGCCCTTGGCCAGCTCGGCCATCTCGTCCGAGACCACCCCGGCCACGAGGTAGTCGCACTGGCTGCGCGCGTGCCGGAGGATGTTGAGATGCCCGATGTGGAACAGGTCGTAGGCGCCCGGCGCGTAGCCGACCCGGTACGGCTTTCGCGCGGGTGTCTGGTGTTCGGACATGTCTCGCTCCGTCATCGGTACCCCCCACAGGCCGCACTCCCCAGTGCGGCGGATTATCAGACGATAGCGTGCACATTCCGAGCCGTGTTGGTGAACGATTAGGGTGGCGTCCGCACCACCCAGGGGGGAAGGGGACGCTCCGTGTCCATGTCCGGCCGCAAGCGGCTGCTGCTCGTATCCACGAATTACGCTCCTGAGCATGCCGGGATCGGTCCGTACGCGACCCAGATCGCGGAGCATTGGGCGGAAATCGGCCATGACACCCACGTCTTCACCGGTATGCCCCATTATCCTTCCTGGTCCCTGGACCCGGCGTACCGGGGGGCGCTGCGGCGCACCGAGGAGCGCGCGGGCGTGACCGTGCACCGGCGCAGGCACACCGTGCCCGCCACCCAGACCGCCGTGAAGCGGGCCGTGTTCGAAGGATCGATCCTGCTGCACGGGGCCGTGGCCCCGCCCCGGATGCCGAAGCCGGACGCCGTGCTCGCGCAGATGCCGAGCCTGGCCGGCGGGGTGCTGGCCGCCCGGCTCGCCGCGCGCTGGAAGGTCCCGTTCGTGCCCGTGGTCCAGGACCTCATGGGCGCCGCGGCCGCGCAGAGCGGGATCAGCGGCGGGGACAAGGCGGCCGCGCTCGCCGCGCGGGCCGAGGCCTACGCCCTGAAGCGGGCCACCCTCGTCGGTGTGATCCACGAGACCTTCGTGGACCGGGTCGTGGCCATGGGCGTGGACCCGGAGAAGATCCGGCTGGTCCCCAACTGGTCGCACGTCCCCGGCCCCTCCCGGCCGCGCGGCCTGACCCGCCGGCACCTGGGCTGGGCCCCGGACCAGACCGTGGTGCTGCACTCCGGGAACATGGGCCTCAAGCAGGGCCTGGAGGTGCTCGTGGGGGCCGCCCGGCTGGACCCGCGCGTCCGTTTCGTCCTGATGGGAGACGGCAGTCAGCGGTCGGCGCTGGAGTCGATGTCCGCGGACGTGCCGAACCTCGACATCATCCCCCCTGCCGCCGACGGCGAGTTCCCGGATATCCTCGCGGCGGCGGACGTACTCGCCGTCACCCAGCACGCGGCGGTGCTCGACATGAGCGTGCCCTCCAAACTCACCTCCTACTTCGCCGCCGGCCGGCCGGTCGTCGCCTCCGTGGCGGCCGAGGGCGGCACGGCGCAGGAGGTCGAGCGGTCGGGCGCCGGTGTGCTCGTGGCGCCGGAGGACCCGGAGGCACTGCTGAAGGCCGTACTGAGCATGGCGGACGACCCGGAGGCGGCCGACGCCCTGGGTGCGGCCGGCCCCCGCCACGTGGCGGCGCACCTGAGCCGCGACGCGGGCCTGGCCCGCATCGACGCACTCATAGACGAAGCACTTGGGGGTCCCCGGCCGTGACGGAGACGAATCGCGCCGCGGCGACGGCGGGCGAAGACGAGCCGGACCTCCTCAGGGACCAGTTCCGGCAGCTGCTGCGCTACCGCCGGCTGCTCGGCGCCGGCATCGGCGTGGGCCTGCTCGGCGGCGCCTGGCTCGGCATCAGCACCGCGGACACGTACGTGGCCACCGCCGACGTGGTGCTCCGCACGCCCACCGACGACCCCTTCAACCCGAGCATCTCGCCGGACAAGGCCATCAACGTCGGCTCCGAGCGGCAGACCGCGCTCAGCAACTCGGTGGCCGCGGAGGCGGCCGAGAAGCTGGGCATCCCGGAGTCCGGGATCGCCGGGCTGCGCGCCGGACTCCAGGTCACCAACCCGCCGCAGAGCCTCGTGCTCCGCTTCACCTACACCGCGGCCTCCCCCAAGGAGGCGGCGCGCCGCGCCAACGCGATGACCGAGGCGTACCTCACCAAGCGCCAGCAGTCGATCGAGAACATCCGCGACAAGATGGTCAAGGGGTACAAGGACCAGCGCGACCCCATCGCCAAGAAGCACGACGAACTGGTCAAGGAGATATCCCGGCTGCCCGACGGCACCGCGCGGGACTCCGCGTACGCCACCAAGAGCGACCTGCTCGGGCGGATCAGCCAGCTCCAGGGCAGCATCACCAAGCTCGAAGCCCTCGACATGAGTCCGGGCCGGGTCACCAGCACCGCGACCCCGCCCACCATCCCCGACGGCCCCGGCCTGCCGATGTCCCTGGCCCTGGGCGCGGCCGTCGGCCTCGCCATCGGCCTGCTCGCCGCCTGGGTGCGGCTGGTCTTCGACCCCTCCCCGCGCTCCGACGGCGACGTGGCCCGGGCGCTGCGCGCCCCCGTGCTCGGCACCCTGCCGCGCGACCGGACCGGCGGCGGCCCGCTGCTCGCGGCCGGCGAGGCCGACCCGCGGCTGGCCGAGGAGTACCGCTCGGTGGCCTTCCGGCTGGCGTACGACTCCCGCTTCGCCGACCGGCGACGGCTGCTGGTGGTGGCCCCGCGCGGCTCCAGCGAGACCGCGGCCGCCGCGGCCGTGAACCTCGCGGCCTCCTTCGCCGAGACCGGCAAGGACGTCCTGCTCATCGAGGCCGACCTGCGCACCCCGGTGCTGGCCAGCCAACTGCGCACCGACACCGGTGCCCGGCCGCGCTGGTCCCAGATGGCGGGGGCCGCCGAGACCGAGTGGCCCGACGGGCGGCAGCTCGCCGTGGACGCGGGCGAGTCCGGCTCCTTCGACCTGATCCCGGGCGAGCGGGTGCGCAACGTGCCGCGCGCGCTCACCTCGCAGCGGGCCTCGCGCCTGATCTCCGAGGCCGACTCCCCCAACTCCACCGTGGTCGTGCTCGCCCCGCCCGTCCTCTCGTACGCGGACGCCCTCGCGCTCGTGGACCGCGTGGACGGGGTGCTCGTGGTCTGCGACCCGCGCGCGGTGCACCGTACCGACCTGGTCCGCATCCGCGAGCTGATCAGCGGCGCCGGCGGCACGGTCCTCGGGGCGGTGCTGCACGCCGCGCACGGCAAGGAGGCCAAGGAGGCGCGCAAGGGCAGCGGCCGCAAGGGCAAGGGCCGGCGCGGCGGAGGCGGCGGCAACGGCGGCGGCAACGGCGGCGGGGGCGGCAACGGCGGGGGCGAGCCGGCCCCACGGCCGCAGCCCCACCCGCACCCCGAGGCCCGGATGCCCGACCCCACCCAGCACATCCCCGGCGACGGCTCCGACACCGTGGCCCTGCGCACCGTCCGCACCGGCCACCGGTGACGGACACCGAGGCGGCCGCGGACCGGGCCCCCGGTCCGCGCGGGCCCGCCCGCCCGCCCCGCGAACCCCGGCGGGCGGTGGCCCTGCTGGCCTCCGTCGGGGACCAGGCCGCGTCCAGCCTCACCAACATCCTGGTGCTGGTGCTGGCCGCCCGGCTGTCCACGGCCGACGGGTTCGCCGCCTTCTCCATGGTCTACGTGGCCTTCAGCGTGCTGCTCGGGCTGAACATGGCCTACGTGGGGCAGACCGTGGTGCTGGAGCGCGGGGATGCCGTCGGGCCGGCCTGCCGCTCCGGGCTGGCCTTCACCGGCCTCGGCTCCCTGGCCGCCGCCGCCCTGCTCGCGCTCACCGGCCTGTTCGTGCCGGGGGCCGGCGGTGCGGCCTTCCTCGCCCTCGCGGGGGTCCTCCCCCTGGTCCTGCTCCAGGACGGGCTGCGGTACTGCTTCTCCGCGGTGCGCCGCCCGGACCGGGCCTTCGCCGCCGACCTGCTCCGGCTGGTCTGCGTGGTGGCCGCGCTCGCCGTACAGCCGCACGGTGCGGGCCCGGCCCGGCTGGTGCTGGTCTGGGGCCTGTCCGCGGTGCCCGCGCTCGCCCTCGGGCTGCTCCTGCTGCGGCCCTACACCGCGGGGCACCGGGCCCAGCCGCGCCGGCTGCTCGCCCGGGAGCACCTCGGGCGGCGCTTCGCCGTCGAGTTCGCGGTGGGCAACGGCTCCAGCCAGCTCGCCGTCCTGGGCCTCGGGGTGGTCGCCACCCCGCTCGCGGTCGGTGCGCTGCGCGGCGCCACCACCCTGTTCGGCCCCCTGAACGTGCTGTTCAACTCGGCCGGCGCCTTCGGCCCGCCGGTGCTGGGCCGGCTCGCGGGCAAGCGCGCGGTGGTCCGGGCCACGGCCCTGCTCGGCCTGGTGCTCGCGGGCACCGGGGCCGGCTGGGCCGCCGTCCTGTACGCCCTGCCGGAGCGGCTCGGCCGGGAACTGCTCGGCGACACCTGGCAGTCGGCCTCGGGCCTGCTGCCCGCGACCGGCGCGCAGTACGCGGTGATGGGCCTGGGCACCTGCGCCCTGCTGACCCTGCGCGTCCTGTCCCCCAAGGCCACCCTCTCGGTACAGGTGGTCTTCTCCCTCCTGTCGGTGGCCTTCCTCCTCGGCGGCTACACCCTCTGGGGCGCCGCGGGCGCCGCCTGGGGCCTGGCGGCGGGTTCCGCGCTGAAGGCGCTGGCGGCCTGGTGGCGGGTGTCCCGCCTGCCGGCGGCCGCCGCTTCCGCTCCCGCTCCCGACGCCGCCTGAGCCCCGGCGCGCGCCCCGAGCCGAGGCCGCGGCGGGCCGGCGGCCGGGCGGCCCTGCCCAGGAGGCCCTGCTCCGGAGGCCGTGCTCAGGAGGCCGTGCTCAGGAGGCCCTGCTCAGGAGGCGGCGAGTACGTCCTCCGCCTTGCGGATCACGGTGTCGAGGGCGCGGCGGTCCGCGGCCAGCGCCTCGGCGTGCTCGGCGACCGACTGCCGCTGGAGCCGCGCTTCCGCCCGGTGCCAGACCTGCGCGACGCGGTACGTGCCGCGGCAGTCGATGTCCGCCAGCGCGGTCCTGATCTCGGCGGGGGACGGGCCTCCGGGCCGCGGCCGGAACCGGGGGTCGTCGTTGGCGTCCATGGGCGCGGCGTAGGCGAAGCCCTTGGCCTTCATGCACGTGGACCACCGGGCGAAGACCGCCTTCACCTCCGGCTGCTCGGAGGACCGCGGGTAGGAGTCGTTCGTCAGCCGCTGGACGAGCTCGGAGACGCCCTGGGTCTGGCTGCCGAGGGTCCGGCGGGCCTGCCCGAAGCAGCCGCCCGCGGGCACCTTCCGGCCCGCGACGAATCCGCGCCGGGCCTCGGCCCCCGCCCGGGCGGCCACCTCCGGCGGCATGTCGGTCCCGCCGAGGGCCACCTGCGCGTCCACGGACAGCTGCGGCCGGGCGGAGTTCGCGCGCAGTGCCGCCTCGTAGCGGGCCTGCTGCGCGGCGTCCGGCTGGTAGCCGCTCTTCGCGGACATCCGGGCGTCGTGGATCCCGTAACGCCAGTCGAGCAGGTTCTCGGGGCCGACCTTCGGCAGTTCGGGTGAGGGCTCCCACGGGATCCCGAAGCCCTTCATGCACTGGCGGACCAGGGTCAGTTCCGCCCTGCCGATGACGCGGGCCTGCGCCTCGGTGGGCCAGTAGGCCTGCAGGGGGAGCTTCCAGGTGGCGGGGTCCGCGGCCGAGTACGGCCTGGGGGCGGACGGCACCGGGTCGGCCCCGGAGGGCGCGGACGGGGTGGCGGAGCGCCCGGCGGCGGGTCCGGCCGGGCCGGGGCCGTCGCCGCGGTCCGCGGCACACCCCGCCGCGGCGACTGCGGTGACCGCGGCCAGCACCGCGACGGCACGGGGAGCCTTCCGGCGGCGGTTGGTCATCGGCAGAACCTCACGTGAGCGAAGGGGGCGGGGCCCCGGAGAGCGGGAGCAGGGGGAGGGCGCCGGTGGTGCGGGGCGCGGTGGTGGACGTGCCGCGGCCTCCTCGTCCCGAGAACCCCCGTGTCCCGGGACGAGGAGGAGCTCCCCGCGGCACCGCACCGGATCGAAGCGATCGAACCGGTGGGTCTGCTACCAGACGGTGCTGAACTGGATGGAGCGGTTGTTGTTCCTGGTGTTCACCAGGTTGCCGCCCGAACGGCTGCCGATGTGGTCGCGCGCGCCCTTGTAACCCGCGCTGTAGAACACGTCCGCGGCGTAGCCGTCGTACCAGTTGTAGGCGGAGGCCGAGTTGTTGGCGACGTTCTGGCCGGAGCCCTCGCCGCCGGAGCAGAAGGTCAGCGCCTTGGCACCGTTGCCGTCGTTGACCGCCTTGAGGTCGTACAGGCTGTGCCCGATGTTGAGCCAGGCGCCGCCGAAGTTGGGCCGGTAGTAGAAGCGGAAGCGGAACTTGTCGTCGTGGGCCGCGCACTGGGCGGAGTACGAGGTGCCGTCCGGATCCGTGTGGGTCTCCCACAGCTGGTAGAAGTCGGCGTTGACGTTCGGGTCGGTCGGGTTGCCCTCGGCGAGGGCCGGGGTGGCGGTGAGCGCCGCGGCGGCCGTCAGGACGGCCACGGCCGCAGTGCGGATCCGGCTGCGGCGCTTGGAGGCGGGCGAAGTCTGCATGAGGAAGACCGTTCCTTGCTGGGGCGGGGAGTGGGGACAGCCGGAACGTTAGGCCCTGAGCAGCGGGTTTCCCCCGTCCCACCCGTCCTGTGACGTCCCGAGTGCGTCCCGCCGCCCGGGACGCCGGGACACCGGGACGAGCGGGACGGCGGGACGCCGCCGCCCGGGCTACGGCGCCGGAGCGCGCAGCAGTCGACTCGTGAAGCCCTGGCTGCACAGCCGCCCGTAGGCCGCCAGAACGCCGACCGGCACGGGCAGAGCGATCATGAAGCCCTCGGCCCTTCCGGCCTCGATCGGATCCCGGAGCTGAGGCGGGAGCTGCTTGCCGGGGCGCGTCCCGGGCCGGGCGGGCCGTCCGACGGCCCGTCCGCCCCCGCCTTGCTGCTCCGGGGCGGCGGGTCGGTCAGCGGAGGGTGGTGCGCTTGTCCGTGCGGTGGGTGGCGATCAGGGCCAGGCAGAGGAGGGCGATGGCGACGCGGCCCGAGGCCTGGAGGAGGGGGCCGCGGAGGAGGATGAAGGAGTAGCCCGCGACGAGCGGGACGACCACCGAGATCAGGCTGCCGGACGGTGATCGGCGGGTGGCCCGTTTCGCGTAGCGGCGGTCCACGCGGGAGGCGGCGTAGCCCATGCCGAGGAGTCCGGCGCCCATGCCGAGCGGGCCGAAGTCGATCCACAGCTCGGCCCAGATCGGGGAGGAGAGGTTGGTGTTGACGGTGCCCATCCACTGGCCGACCATCACGCCGGTGTCGCGGGGCTTGTCGGGCCACACCTTGCGGGGCACCGCGAAGAACACCGAGCCGGCCAGCTGGCGCCCGTAGAAGTGGCCGGGGCCGGAGTTCACGAAGGTGATGGTGTTCGCGAACATGCCGATCTGGTCGTAGTCCTTGAGGGCCATGGGCTCCAGGACCGAGGTGGTCTCCACCGGCTTGTAGTTCTTCTCGTCGTACCGGAAGCGGTCCGCGAACGGGAAGATGATCAGGGCCACGACCACGCCCATGGACAGGGCCACCCGGTACATCGCGGCGCTCACCGGGAAGACGGTGAAGAGCAGCGCGAACATGACGGTGAGGAACCAGTAGCGCGGGTTGGAGATCGGGTTGTTGACGATGATGTTGAGGACCGCGAGCGCCCCGGTGGTCGCGATGACCGAGGGCATCCGGCGGGCCCGGGTCGAGGTGACCAGCCAGCGGGTGTAGATCAGCAGCGCGAGCAGGGCCGGCACGGTGCCGAACCCGCGCAGGAAGGCCTGCCCGGCCTGCCCGTCGTCGGCCGAGACCCCCGCTTCCGCGATGCCCGCGATGATCTCCTGGCGGCTGCTGAAGAACACGGCGGGACCGCCGAGCTTCATGATGAACACGCCGCTGCACAGGAAGGCGAACAGGGTCAGCAGCTGGAGCCGCCGCCGGT
This sequence comes from Streptomyces sp. NPDC030809, assembly GCF_055572195.1. NCBI lineage: Bacteria > Bacillati > Actinomycetota > Actinomycetes > Kitasatosporales > Streptomycetaceae > Streptomyces > Streptomyces sp. NPDC030809. Next base: position 46,839 of record NZ_JBVIDV010000020.1, on the reverse strand, counting down.
GCACCATCACCGGCCTGGGCTCCTCGCGGCCGCCCTGGGCCCGCCCCGAGGGCCGGTGCCGGGCCAGCAGCGCGCCCACGTCGAAGCAGATGCAGCCGAGGAGCACCAGGGCGATCGCGGCGGTCAGGTCCGTGCGCGGGCCCACGACCGGGGTGGGCACCTGGCCGAGGACCGCCTGGGCGAGCGGGGCCACGCCCATCGCCATGTAGACGAACAGCCAGAAGGAGCCCTGGAGCAGCTTGCGGCGGCTGGTGAGCACCATCGCCGAGAGCCGGGCCCCGGAGTACATCGTCAGGGCGAGCTGGAGGTAGAAGGCGCCGTCCTTGGCTCCGGCGCCGGACTGCACGGCCACCATCAGCGGCAGGAAGACGGTGAAGCCGAGGGCGAGCGGCACCGACAGGGCGCGCGAGAGCAGGGTCCGGGGGGTGGTGACGCGGCCCCACTGCTGCTCGTCCACGGAAGCCCCCGGTCCGCCCGCGGCGGGCGCCGGTCCGGGTCCGGGCGCCGGTCCGGGTGCGGCCGCCGGCGTGCGTGTGTCCGTTGCCAACCGTGCCCCCGCCCCGTGCCATGAGTTCGGCCGCAGTCTAGTCCTCTGCAAACCGATAATGTGAGCGGTCGGTGCCCGGGGAGGTGCCGGTGTGGGGGTGAATGATGCGTGATCTCCCGGCCTTCACGCTGGCCGGCTACGACAAGGGCCGCGGGCTGCTGGTGCAGGCCCTGTGGTTCGCCGTGATGAACACGGTGTTCATGGCCTGGTTCTGCCCGGCCCGGCTCCGGGTGGCCCTGCTGCGGGCCTTCGGCGCGCAGATCGGCACCGGCGTGCTGATCCGGCACCGGGTGCGCGTGCTGTGGCCCTGGAAGCTGACGGTGGGCGACCACACCTGGATCGGCGAGGGCGCCTGGCTGCTGAACCTGGAGCCCGTCACCATCGGGGCCCACGTGTGCCTGTCGCAGGAGGCCCTGCTCTGCACGGGCAGCCACGACCACCGCGCCGCCGACTTCCGCTACCGCAACGCCCCCATCACCGTCGAGGACGGCGCGTGGGTGGCGGCCCGGGCCACCGTGCTCGCCGGGGTGACCGTCGGCCGGCACGCCGTCGCGGGCGCCGGCGCCGTCGTCCACAAGGACCTGCCCGAACTGACCCTGCAGACTGCCGACGGCTCCCGCCGCCCGGTGGAGGAGCCCACGTGAGAGTCCTGCACGCCGTCACCCTGCACTCCCCCACGCACGCGTTCGGCGGGCCGGTCCGGGTGGCGCTGAACCTCGCCAAGGGCCTGCGTGCGCGCGGCCACGAGGCGGCCCTGCTGGCGCTCGGCGAGGGCTTCGGCGATCCGTGGCCCACCGAGGTCGAGGGGGTCCCGGCCCGGCTCTACCCGGCCCGGCGGCTGCTGCCGCTCGGGTTCAGCGGCATGACCTCCCCGGCCCTGCTGGCGCAGGCCGGCCGGCTGGTGCGCGATGCCGACCTGGTCCACGTGCACCTGGCGCGGGACCTGGTGACCCTGCCGGTGGCGCTGGCCGCGCTGCGGCAGGGCAAGCCGCTGGTGCTCCAGACCCACGGCATGGTCGACCCCAGCGAGAAGCTGCTCGCCAAGGTCCTCGACGCGGTGGCGGTACGGCGGGTGCTGCGCGGCGCCGGTGCGGTGCTCTACCTGACCCCGCACGAGCGGGCGGGGCTCGACGCGGTCGTCGGCGCCCCGCTGGGGACCGCCGTACGGCTGGTCAACGGGACCCCCGCGCAGGAGGAGCGGCCCGCGCTCTCCGGCCCCCCGCAGATCCTGTACGCGGCCCGGCTGCAGGCCCGCAAGCGGCCGGTGGACTTCGTGGACGCGGCCGCGGAGGTGCTGCGCACGCACCCGGACGCCGAGTTCGTGCTGGCCGGCCCCGACGAGGGCGAGCTGCCGGCGGTGCAGCGCCGGGTCGCGGAGCTCGGGCTGTCCGGCCGGATCTCCGTACCGGGCGCACTGAGCAGCGAGAACGTACTGCGCGAGCTGCGGCGGGCGCACGTGTACGTGCTGCCCTCGGTGGACGAGCCCTTCCCGATGTCGGTGCTGGAGGCCCTGTCGGTGGGCGTGCCCGCGGTGGTCACCCACTCCAACGGGCTGGCGAAGGACATCGCCGCGGCCGGTGCGGGCCGGGCCGTGGAGCCCGGCCCGGCGGGCGTGGCCGCGGCCGTACGGGAACTGCTCGACGAGCGGGAGAACCGGGACGCGTCGGCGGCCGCCCGGAAGCTGGCGGCCGCCTCCTACTCGATGGACGCGGTCCTGGACACCCTGCTGGAAACCTACGCGGGGATCCAGGCGTAGCAGCCGGTGGAGACGAACTCCGCCGTTCCGGAGGGGACCTTGGCGGTGATCTTCGAGCCGGGCTTGGTGCCCGGCCCGGGGCCGGCGCCGAGGTTCTTGCCGCTGCTGCCCCGGGCCTGCCAGGTGCAGTCGGGGCCGGGGGTCAGGGCCCGGTAGGTGCCCGGGGACGGGTTCTTGAGGACCCCGTCGGTGAACCCGGTCTCGGCCGTGGCCAGCACGGGCTTCAGCTCGGGGCACAGGTGCGGGATCGCCGCCTTCGCGGCCGGGATCTCGCCGGCGATGATCGAGGCCACGGCCGCGTCCCGGTCGTGCTTGGCCGTGCGGGCGACCCGCTGGCAGGCCTCCTGACCGGTCTGCAGGACCGCGGCCGGGTCCATCTTCTCGGGCACGCGGCCGCTGAGGTACTTCTTCTCTTCCTTGGTGAAGGAGCCGGTGACGGGCTTCAGCGCGTCGTCGGAGACGACCGGCCCGGTCGGCTTGGCCGCGGGCGGCGCGGTCTTCGCGGGCTGCGGAGTGGTGTCGGTCGGTTCGGCCGCCGCTGCGGAGGGGGCCGCCGCGTGGGGCTTGCCCGCCTCCTCGGCGTCGCCGCCGGAGCTGCAGGCGGTCAGGGAGAGGGCGGCGGCCAGCAGGGCCGCGGCCGCGGAGCGCCGGTTCAGGGGACGCATCAGGTGGCTCCAGTGGTACTGGGTCAATCGGTGTGGTTCGGGGTGCGGGCCGGGAGGCCGCGCGGCTCCGCGGGCGGCTGCGGACCGCGGCGCGGATGCGGACGACGACGGATACGGGTGCGGGGGGGGGGGGGGGGGGGGGGGAAAACCCCCCCCCCCCCCCCGCCCCCCCCCCCCCCCTCACAGGAGGGGGGGGCCGGAAAGAGGCATCCCCCCCCCCTGGCCCCCCAACACAACA
>NZ_JBVIDV010000020.1:0-43623 GCF_055572195.1 Streptomyces sp. NPDC030809 | reverse complement strand
GGGGGGAAGGAACGAAGGAGGGAGGGAGCAAGGAGGCGGAGTGAGCCTTCCCCCCCCCCCCCCCCCCCCCCCCCCCCCCCCCACCCCCGTTCACCGGGCCGCTACTGCGGGCCGAAGGTGAGGATCAGCTGCGGAGTGCCCTCCGCGGCCGTCGACTCCGAGGACCAGAGCCACAGCGGGTCGCTGCCGTTGCTGGTCAGCGCGAGGCTGTAGTCGGCCGTGCCGAGGGCGGCGGCCACCTTCGCGGTGTCGAGGTCGATGTTGTGGATGGCCGAGCCGTCCGGCACGCCCGCGAGCGTGCCGAGGGCGGTGGTGCCCACGGCCGGCTTGGTGGCGTAGGTGCTCGTGCCGCTCCAGGAGCCGGTGACCGGGACCACGGAGACGGTGTCGGCGGTGCCGGCGCCCGTCGCGGTCGAGGTCTTGATCTGGAGCGAGGCGGCCTTCAGGACCTGGCCGGCCGGGGCGGCCGGCAGGTTGAAGCGCAGGTACGTCTCGTACAGCGAGCCGCTGCCGCGGACGGCCATCGAGGTGGAGCTGCCGTACGAGGCGCTCGGGGCTCCCTGGTTGATGTAGGTGTCCTCGGTCGCGGAGACCTCGGAGACCGAGTCGGAGGGGGCCTTGGCCAGGTTGTAGTGGTTCTGCACCTGGGCCTGGGTGAGCGCGCTCGGGTAGACGGCGGTCTCGTCGATCTGGCCGGCGAAGAAGTTGCTCGTGGGACGGTTCGGCCAGTTGGCCAGGTTGTCGCCGCCGACGTGCCAGAAGCCCGCGTAGTTCTGGTGCGTGGTGTAGCTCGCGGTGCCCTTGCTCTGGCCGTCCACGTACAGCGCCATGCCCGAGGGGCCCTGGGTGGCGACCACGTGGTGCCACTTGTTGTCGTTGTACGTGTCGAACAGGCCCGTGGTGATGGTGCGCGTGGAGCCGTTGTACACGCCGAAGGACAGACGGCCCGAGTTGGTCATGTAGATCTGCTTGTCGTACGAGCCGCTGTTGCGGGTCGTGTTGTTGCCGAAGCCGATCAGCTTGCCGCCGCGGGTGGTGCCGGTCTTGAACCAGGTCTCCAGGGTGTAGCTGGAGCCCACGAACTGCCGGTGGTCGCTGTGGACCTGCTCGTCGGTGCCGTTGAAGCCGATCGCCGTGCTGGCGCCGGTGACCGCGCCGGGGGTCTGGCGCAGGGCCGGGCCGTTGACGTGCACGCCGCTGGTGTCGCCGCTCACCGAGGAGTCCGCGACGAACGGGGTGACCGCGTCGTCGTAGCGCCAGTAGAGCGTGGCGCCGTCGGCGCGGACCTGGTTCGGGTACGACTGGACCGAGGCCGGGACGGTGACCGAGGCGGCCGCCGACAGGGCGCTGGTGTTGCCGGCCGCGTCGGTGGCGGTGACCCGGTAGGTGTACGACTGGCCGGGCTTGACCGTGGTGTCCGTCCAGGAGGCCTGCGGGCGCAGGAACTCCAGGGAGTCGGCGGTCATGGTGTGGACCGGGCTCGACCCGCCGTTGCGGTAGATCTTGTACGTCAGCCTGCTGTCGTCCAGGTCGTAGCTGGTGCGCCAGCGGACCTGCGCCTCGCCGGGCTTGACGCTCGCGGCGCTGGCCACCGGGGTGGTCGGGGCGCCGACGTCGCCGGTGGAGGCGAAGCGGGTCAGGCTCTGCTGCTCGCCGCCGTTGACGGCGGTGAACTCACCGCCGACCCACATGTACTGGACGTCGTTCTTGGTGGAGACGGCCATGACGCGCGGGCCGATGCCCTCGCCCAGGCCGTCGTTGGTGTCCGGGAACCAGCCGAGCTTGCCGGGGCCGCGCACGTAGCCGTCGACCGGGGCCGGGGGGGTGCCCTGGTGGTCGGTGGGCTGGGCCAGCAGGTGGCGGCGGCGGCCGTCCGGGTACTCCAGCTCGGTGGAGCAGTCGTGCGCGTGCGAGGAGCTGTACAGCACGCCCTGGTACGGGAGCACGTACTGGGTGGCACCGAGGCAGCGGTCGCGCCACTTCTCGGTGAAGTCGGTGAGCCTGATGCCCGAGCGGCCGTCGAAGACCCCGCCGCCGGAGCCCTCGCTGCCGGTGTAGATGCCCGTCTCGTCGGTCGCGATGTCCTTGACCACCGAGTTGGTCGGGAAGTACCCGTTCGGGTAGGTCTTCGTCAGCGCGCCGGTGGTGCTGTCGACCACGGCCAGGGCGTGCGAGTTGGCGCCGTTGACGGTGAAGAAGTCGCCGCCGAGGACCACGTTCTTGCCGTCGGGGGTGACCTCGACCGCACGGCCCGGCTCGTCGGCGTTCGCGGTGAACGGCTTCAGGGCGCCGGTGGCGGCGTCGACCGCGGCGAACCGCTCGCGGGTCTGGTCCTCGACGGTGTTGAAGTCGCCGGCGGCGTACAGGGTGTCGCCGGTGACGGCGAGCGCGCGCACGGTGGCCGGGAAGGACGGGTGGAACGCGGCCTTGGGGGTGCAGCTCGCGATGTCGATCGCCGCGACGCTGCTGACCGGGACGCCGTTGACCGCGCCGAAGTAGCCGGCGGCGTACAGGGTCTTCTCGTCCTTGGAGACCACCAGGCTGCGGACCGTCGCCGTGCCCTCGCCGATGGTGAAGGACAGCTTGCAGTCGGTCGGCACACCGGTCGCGGCGTCGAGCGCGACGAAGTTCACGGCCTCCCGCTCGGTGCCCGAGCCGCCGACCGGCGGGCGGACGGCGGAGAAGGTGCCGCCGGCGAAGACGGTGCCGTTGGTCTGGGCCATGGCCCAGACGATTCCGTTCGGCTGCCAGGTCGGCAGGTCGTCCGCGGTGAACGCGACCGGAGAGGTGACGGCGGACGCCTCCGGCATGAGCACCAGACCGACGCCGGCACCCGCGCCGGCGAGGGAGAGGACGAGGGCGGCAGTGAGCCCTCTGGATCTACGCATGAGCCCCCCAGGGCACAGTGGCCCGGTTTCAGAATGGCTGGATTTATACGAACAGCCATATGTACTCGCGCAGACTAGGGCTCAAGCGTGGGCCCGGTCACCCCGCTTGACCCATTGGATACCAACGGGCACCGGCGAATCGGTGCACTGCGGACATACGGCCACAAGTCCTGGTCACTGCCTGTGGGCGGTGACCAGGACATGCAAACTCTAGGGGGTCAGCGGTCGATCCGTACGGCAACCCCGGCCAACTGGTCCTCGACCTGGCGGAGGTCCGCATCCACCATGATCCGGGCCAGTTCCTCCACCAGGACCGTCGGCTTCCAGCCGAGCAGCGCGTGGGCCTTGCTCGCGTCGCCGATCAGTGCATCGACCTCGCTGGGACGCTCGTACTTGGCGTCGTAGCGGACGTACTCCTGCCAGTCGAGGCCCACGTGCGCGAAGGAGGACTCGACGAACTGGCGGACCGTGGCGGGCACCCCGGTGGCCACCACGTAGTCCGTGGGCTCGTCCTGCTGGAGCATGCGCCACATGGCGTCCACGTACTCGGGGGCGTAGCCCCAGTCGCGGACGGCGTCGAGGTTGCCGAGGTACAGCTCGCCCTGCAGGCCGGCCTTGATGCGGGCCACCGCGCGGGTGATCTTGCGGGTCACGAAGGTCTCGCCGCGGCGCGGGGACTCGTGGTTGAAGAGGATCCCGTTGACCGCGAACATGTCGTAGGCCTCGCGGTAGTTCACCGTGGTCCAGTACGCGAAGACCTTCGCGGCGCCGTACGGGCTGCGCGGGTGGAACGGGGTCTGCTCGTTCTGCGGCGGCGGGGTGGAGCCGAACATCTCCGAGGACGAGGCCTGGTAGATGCGGGTGTCGATGCCGCTGGCCCGGATGGCCTCCAGGAGCCGCAGCGCGCCCAGGCCGGTGACGTCACCGGTGTAGAGCGGGGCGTCGAAGGAGACCCGGACATGGGACTGGGCGCCCAGGTTGTAGACCTCGTCGGGCTGGATGTCGCGCAGCAGGTTCACCAGCGCGACCCCGTCGGAGAGGTCCGCGTGGTGCAGCACGAAGGACCGGTTGGCCGTGTGCGGGTCCTGGTAGATGTGATCGATCCGCTCCGTGTTGAAGCTGGACGACCTCCGCACGAGACCGTGCACCTCGTAGCCCTTGGAAAGCAGGAGCTCGGCGAGGTACGAGCCGTCCTGCCCGGTGACTCCGGTGATCAGTGCTGTCTTGGTCATGGGCGCTTCCCCCAGGGAGAGTGTGTCGTTCGTACAGAATTGCGGGGTTCGTCCCCAGCGGTCGGAGCAGGCCTGGCATGATCCGGTGCATGACTGCATCGCTGCCGTACCTGCCCACGCACGCCCGCGTCTTCGTCGCGGGCCACCGCGGCCTCGTGGGGTCCGCGGTCGCCCGGCGGCTCACCGCCGACGGCCACGAGGTGATCACCCGCGGCCGCACCGAACTCGATCTCCGCGATGCCGCGGCCACCGAGAGCTTCCTGAAGGACGTCCGCCCCGACGCGGTCGTCCTCGCCGCCGCCAAGGTCGGCGGCATCATGGCGAACAGCACCTACCCGGTGCAGTTCCTGGAGGACAACCTGAAGATCCAGCTGAGCGTGATCGCCGGCGCGCACGCCGCCGGGGTCGGACGCCTGCTGTTCCTCGGCTCCTCCTGCATCTACCCGAAGCTGGCCTCTCAGCCGATCAGCGAGGACGCCCTGCTGACCGGTCCGCTGGAGCCCACCAACGAGGCCTACGCGCTCGCCAAGATCGCCGGCATCGTCCAGGTCCAGTCCTACCGGAAGCAGTACGGGGCCTCGTACATCTCGGCCATGCCGACGAACCTCTACGGCCCGGGCGACAACTTCGACCTGGAGACCTCGCACGTCCTGCCCGCGCTCATCCGCCGCTTCCACGAGGCCGCGGCCGAGGGGCGCGAGGAGGTCACGCTGTGGGGCAGCGGCACCCCGCGCCGGGAGTTCCTGCACGTGGACGACCTGGCGGCGGCCTGCGCGGTCCTGCTGTCCTCCTACGACGGGGACGAGCCGGTCAACATCGGCTGCGGCGAGGACCTGACCATCAAGGAGCTGGCCGAGACGGTCGCCGAGGTGACGGGCTTCACGGGCCGGCTGGCCTGGGACACGTCCAAGCCGGACGGCACCCCGCGCAAGCTGCTGGACGTCACCCGGCTGACCTCCCTGGGCTGGAAGCCGGCGATCCCGCTGAAGGACGGGATCGCGGCGACCTACCGCTGGTGGCGCGAGCAGAGCTGATCTCACGTACCGGACCCCTCAGTACGCTCCGCGGCCGTCGACGACGGCGCGGAACGTACGGGCCACGACGTCGACGTCACTGGTGAAGGACCAGTTGTCGACGTACTGGAGGTCCAGCTGAATCGTTTCGTCCCAGGACAGGTCCGAGCGGCCGCTGATCTGCCACAGACCCGTCATGCCCGGGCGCACGGTGAGCCGGCGGAGCTCGACCTCGTCGTAGCGGGCCACCTCCTCGGGCAGCGGCGGGCGCGGGCCGACCAGGGACATGTCCCCGGTGAGCACGTTGACGAGCTGCGGCAGTTCGTCGAGGGAGGTGCGGCGCAGCAGCCGTCCGACGCGGGTGATCCGCGGGTCCCGGCGCATCTTGAACATGTGCCCGTCGTTCTCGTTCGACGCGGCCAGCTCGCTCTTGAGCCGGTCGGCGTCGACCACCATGGTGCGGAACTTCCACATGGTGAAGGGCTCGCCGTCGCGGCCGATGCGGCGCTGGCGGTAGAAGGCGGGACCGGGGGAGCCCAGCCGGATCGCGGCGACGATGCCCAGGAAGACGGGGGCCAGGAGCAGCAGTCCCAGGCCGGCGCCGACCCGGTCGAGCACGGACTTGAGCACGGGCTGGATGCCGCGGCTGACGGGCGGGGCCACCCGGAGCACGGCCAGTCCGCCGGCCGACAGGGTCTCCAGCCGCTTGGGCGAGACCTCCACCAGCCCCGGGAAGACCGCGAGTTCGAGGCCCTCGTCGTGCAGGGCCCAGGCGATCCGGCGCAGCCGCTCCCCCGCGATCCGGGCGCCCGGGGCGACCAGGACCAGGTCCGCGTGGTGGCTCCGGACGGCGGCGAGCACGGCTCCCGCGTCCTCGCCCGGGGCCCCGGGCATGGTGCCGGAGATCCGCGCGGCCTCCGGGACCCCGCTGGTGAGGGCGCCGGAGCCGACCGGGATGACCCCCACGACCACGTACGGGTGGTCGGTGCGGGCGGCGAGGTGGCCGATGACGGCCTCGGCGGCGCCGGGCTCCCCGACGACGAGGACCCGGCTGACGGCCTGGGCCTCGCGGCGGGCCGCGCCGAGGTGCCGGTAGGTGAGCTTGCGGCAGGCCACGGTGATCAGGAGGGCGGGCAGCAGGGCGCCGAGAGCGGCCAGCCGCGGGGTGCTCTCCTCGGTCGCGGCCCGGGCCACGGCCAGCACGCCGATCAGAATCAGCCAGTCGTGGAGTACGGGCAGCACTCCGCGGGACTCCCCGAGCGCCCGGAATGCGTACCGGCGGCGGGCCGCCTGTATGCCGGTCCAGGCGAGGGCGGCGGCCAGCGCGCAGTATGCGGGCCTGGCCTGCTGGGCCGCGTCGAAGACGAGGGCGACCGGCACGCCGGCGCCGACGAAGTCGGCGGCCACGGCGGCGGGCAGGTACCAGCGGGCCTTGTCCCCGAGGCCACGGCGAATCACTTCTGACACTGGTCCTGATCTGGCCACTTGCGGAGCGGGAACGTGAACATGCCTCATGGGCCCCCCTGGCACGTTGGTGGATGACGCTGCGCAGGGCCCGCCGCTTCCCCAAGCGGCGCGCGACCAACGCACCGGGAAACAGTACGACAAACGCCCGTACGAGAATCCCCGTTTACGCGAACGAGACCCCTCGTTGCGCGTTCGTTAACGGGCGGTATCCCTCGTTCCACTTCCCGTGGTCGTGCGGGAGCACAACCAGGTGAATTGTTCGTATAGCGGACCTTCATCTTCGGACAACGAACGATTTCCGGCCAACCTTTTGACGCGGCCCTGACATCCACACATCTCGGGTGGCACTCTTCCGGAGCATTCCTCGCACAGCCCTGCTCTGCCCGGAGGCCTACCCAGCCGTCCGGAACCCCCCTTGCAGAAGGAGTCTGCGTTGAGTCCCACCCCCCACCGGCGTGCCACCGCGGCCGGCGCCCTCGTCGCCGCCGCTGCCATGCTGGCCGTAGGCATCCAGGCCGGAACCGCCAGCGCCGACGCGACCGCGTCGCAGGCCGTCCCCGCCGCAGCAGCCGCCAAGCCCAACCCGGGCAAGGCGCTGGTCAAGCTCACCCCCTCGCAGCGGGCCTCGCTGATAGCAGACGCCACTGCCGCCTCCGCCCGTACGGCCAAGTCCCTGGGCCTCGGCGCCCAGGAGAAGCTGGTCGTCCGGGACGTGGTCAAGGACGCGGACGGCACCGTCCACACCACCTACGAGCGGACGTACGCCGGTCTGCCCGTCCTCGGCGGCGACCTCACGGTCCACGCCAAGGGCGCCTCCCAGACCGTCACCAAGGCCACCCGCCACGCCATCAAGGTGGCCGACACCGGTGCGACAGTGTCGGCCTCCGGCGCCGAGAAGCAGGCCGTGGCCGCCGCCAAGTCCGAGGGCTCCAAGGAGCTCAAGGCGGCCCGCGGCGCCCGCAAGGTGATCTGGGCCGCGGGCGGTGCCCCGGTCCTCGCCTTCGAGACGGTGGTCGGCGGCTTCCAGCACGACGGCACCCCGAACGAGCTGCACGTGATCACCAACGCCAAGACCGGCGCGAAGATCACCCAGTGGCAGGCCGTCGAGACCGGCACCGGCAACACCCAGTACAGCGGCCAGGTCACCCTCGGCACCTCGGCGTCCGGCAGCAACTTCACGCTGACCGACGCCGGCCGCGGCAGCCACAAGACCTACAACCTGAACAAGGGCACGTCGGGCACCGGCACCCTGTTCACGGGCCCGGACGACATCTGGGGCAACGGCAGCGCCTCCAACGTGGAGACCGCCGGCGCCGACGCCCACTACGGGGCCCAGCTGACCTGGGACTACTACAAGAACGTGCACGGCCGCAACGGCCTGCGCAACGACGGCGTGGCCCCGTACAGCCGCGTCCACTACAGCAACGCCTACGTCAACGCGTTCTGGCAGGACAGCTGCTTCTGCATGACGTACGGCGACGGCGAGGGCAGCCTCAAGCCTCTGACCTCGATCGACGTGGCCGCGCACGAGATGACCCACGGCCTGACCTCGGTCACCGGCAAGATGCAGTACTCCGGCGAGTCCGGCGGCCTGAACGAGGCGACCTCGGACATCATGGCCGCGGCCGTCGAGTTCTACGCCAACAACCCGCAGGACGTCGGCGACTACCTGGTCGGCGAGAAGATCGACATCAACGGCGACGGCACCCCGCTGCGCTACATGGACAAGCCGAGCAAGGACGGCTCGTCCAAGGACGCCTGGTACTCGGGCATCGGCAGCATCGACGTCCACTACTCCTCCGGCCCGGCGAACCACTGGTTCTACCTGGCCTCCGAGGGCTCGGGCGCCAAGGTCATCAACGGCGTGAGCTACAACTCGCCGACCTCCGACGGCCTGCCGGTCACCGCGATCGGCCGCGCCGCCGCCGAGAAGATCTGGTTCCGCGCCCTGACGGTCGGCTACTTCAGCTCGACCACCAACTACGCGGACGCCCGCGTCCAGACCCTGAAGGCCGCCGGCGACCTGTACGGCGTGGGCTCGACCACGTACAACAACGTCGCCAACGCCTGGGCCGCCATCAACGTCGGCGCCCGCATCCCCAACGGGGTCTCGGTCACCAACCCGGGCCCGCAGAACACGGTCACCGGCAGCGCCGTGAACCTCCAGATCCAGGCCACCAGCAGCAACGCGGGTGCCCTGAGCTACGCGGCCACCGGCCTGCCGACCGGCCTGTCGATCAACTCCTCCACGGGTCTGATCACCGGTACCGTGAGCACCGCGGGCACCTACAACACGACGGTCACCGTGACCGACTCGGCGAACCAGACCGGGACCGCGAACTTCGCGTGGACCGTCGGCACCGTCCAGCCGAACGTGTTCGAGAACACGAACGACTACGCGATCAACGACAACGCCACGGTCGAGTCGCCGATCACCGTCAACCGCACGGGCAACGCGTCCAGCGCCCTCAAGGTCGACGTGAACATCGTCCACACCTACGTCGGTGACCTCGTGGTCGACCTGGTCGCCCCCGACGGCTCCGTCTACAACCTGCGCAACCGCACCGGCGGCAGCGCGGACAACATCGTCCAGCAGTTCACCGTGAACGCCTCCTCCGAGGTCGCCCAGGGTGTCTGGAAGCTGCGGGTCCGCGACGCGGCCTCCCTGGACACCGGCTACATCAACAGCTGGAAGCTCACCTTCTGAGCGGCCGGTGAACGGCAGCGGTAGCCGGACGTACCGCACCCTGTGAAAGAAACGGGGAACGGCCCGGGGACGCCACGTCCCCGGGCCGTTCCGCGTGCCCGCACCGGGCCCGCCCTCAGGAGGCGGCCTCCGCACCGGGCCGGCCCGCCGCCGGACGGCCCGCGCCCGCGTCCGCGGCGCCGCCCGGACGGCCCGGCCCCGCGGCGCCGCCCGGCCGCCCCGCGGCACCCGCCGCGGGGCGCACCAGCAGGAACACCAGGAGCGCACCGGCCAGTGCGATCCCGCCCGCCACCAGGTACGTGTCCCGCAGCCCGGCGGCGAAGGCCCGCTCGACCAGCGCGGCCAGCCCCGCCCGCGAGGACTCCGGGGCCCCCGCGATCACGGCCGCCGCCTGCCCGGAGGTCAGCGCGTCCGCCAGGGAGCCGGAGCCGGCGGGCAGTTCCCCGCGCAGCCCGGCGTGGAAGACGGCGCCGAGGACGGCGATCCCGAACGCGCTGCCCAGCTGGCGCGAGGTGTTGAGGGCCCCGCCCGCCATGCCGGCCCGCTGCGGGGCCACGGCCGCCATGGCCGCGGCGGCCAGCGCGGGGGTGGCCGCGCCGACCCCGGTGCCGGTGACGAGCAGTCCGGGCAGCAGCGCGGTCCACGAGTCCCCCGCGTCCAGCCCGGCCTGGAGCAGCGAGCCCGCCCCGATGAGCAGCAGCCCGCCGCCCACCGTGAAGCGGGCGGGCACCCCGTGCAGGTGGCGTCCGGCCAGGACGGCCACCAGGAAGCCGGCCGCGCTCAGCGGCACCAGCGCCAGTCCCGCCGCCACCGGGCTCATGCCCAGCACCGACTGGAGCCACAGCGAGACGTACAGGAAGTACGAGAAGGCCGCGGCGGACAGCAGCAGGGAGGCGGACATGATCCCCACGAAGGCGGGGCTGCGGAACAGCGCCAGGTCGAGCATCGGCCGGTCCCGGCGGGACTCCACGGCGAGGAAGACCGCGAGGGCGAGGGCGGCCAGGGCGAACAGGCCGAGGGTGGTGCCCGAGGACCAGCCGTACTCCCCGCCGCGGATCAGCCCGTAGGTGACGGCGGCCGCGGCCACGGTGAAGGAGGCCGTGCCCGGCAGGTCCAGCCCCTTGGCGCCGGGATCGCGGGACTCGCCGAGTGAGCGGAGGGTGACGAGGACGGCCAGGGCGCACAGCGGCAGGTTGACGAAGAAGATCCAGCGCCAGCCCAGGTGCTCGGTCAGCAGGCCCCCGGCAATGGGTCCGGCCGCGGCGGCCGCCCCGTTGACGGCGCCCCAGATCCCGAAGGCCACCCCGCGGTCGCGGCCCTGGTAGGCGTGGGTCAGCAGGGCCATGGTGGTGGCGTACATGGCGGCCGCGCCGGCCCCCTGCACGGCCCGGAAGGCGATCAGCGCGCCGGGGCCGCCGGCCAGGCCGCAGGCGAGGGAGGCGAGGGCGAACAGGGCGAGTCCGCCGAGGTAGGTGCGGCGGCGGCCGATCCGGTCGGCTAGGGCCCCGGCGGCGAGCAGCAGCGCCGCGAGGGCGAGGGCGTAGACGTCCATGACCCACTGGAGCCCGGCGAACCCGGTGTCCATGTCCACGGCCATGTCGGGGAGGGCGACGGTGACGATGGTGACGTCCACCAGGAGCATGAACGCCCCCAGGCACACCGCGGTGAGCGGAAGCCACTTGCGCATGGGTTCTCCTCGGTTCCGGTTGGTGGACCCAAGTTCGCAGCGGCGGCGTGAATTCCGTATCCAGTCGTCCTGTTGCGGCGGTTTTCTGTGATCGGGGGCTCTGGGATGCTGGAAACCATGCATGCCACCCTGGACGAGTTCGACAAGGCGCTGATCCAGGCCCTGGTGATCGACGGCCGGGCCTCCTTCAGCCGGCTCGCGGAGGTCCTGGGCGTCACCGACCAGACGGTGGTCCGGCGCTACCGGCGGCTGCGGACCGGGGGCCTGATCCGGGTGATCGGGCTGCCGTTCGGGCGCCGGGTCGGCCTCTTCGAGTCCTGGGTACGGGTGCACTGCGCGCCGGACGCGGCGCTCCCGGTGGCCGAGGCGCTGGCCCGGCGGCCCGACACCGCCTGGGTGACCCTCGGTTCGGGCGGTACGGAGATCCACTGCATCACCAAGGCGCGCTCCCGCGAGGACCGGGACGAACTGCTGCTGGAGAAGCTGCCGCGGACCCGGCGGGTCACGGGGGTCAGCGCGCACACCCTGCTGCGGATGTTCACCGGCGGGCCGGGGCGCTGGGTGGGGGCGGACCTGCTGGACGCGGAGCAGCAGGAGCGGCTGCGGGCGGGCGTCCCGCCCTTCGACCTCGGCGGGCCCGCCCTGCCGGCCCCGCTCGTCCTCGACGAGGCCGAGCGGGCGATGGTGGCGGTGCTGGCCCGGGACGGCCGGGCGGGCTATCCGGAGCTCGCGGCGGCCGCGGGCCTGTCGGAGTCCACCGCCCGGCGCCGGCTCGCCCAGCTGCGGGAGGGCGGGGCCCTGTACTTCGACGTGGAGATCATCCCGCGGGTGCTCGGCTTCCACACGGTGACCACGCTGCTGGTGACGGTGCCGCCCGCGCGGCTGGCGGCGGTGGGGGCGGCCCTGGCGGGCCATCCGGAGATCGCGTTCGCGGCGGCGGTGACGGGGGCGGCGAGCCTGGTCGCGGTCGCGGTGTGCCGGGACACCGACGGGCTGTACACGTACCTCACCGAGGGGATCGGCTCGGTGCCGGACGTCCGGCAGGTGGAGAGCATCCCGACCCTGCGCAACCTGAAGCGGGCCGGGATGCTGGTGGAGGGCGACCGCCTGGTGGACCCGCCGGCCCTGCCGTAGGCGGGCGCCGGGCCGCCGGACCGGGCGGGCGGGAGCCCGGCGGCGAGGAGTACCGCCGGGTGGCGCGGGCGGCCGGGAGTGCCGCCGGGCGGCGGGCAGCGGGCAGCGGGCAGCGGGCAGCGGGCAGCGGGCAGCGGACGGTGCCGCCGGGCGGACCCGGCGGCACCGCCCCGGTTCACCTCAGGACCACGCCCGCGCCCTCCCCGCCCGGGTCCAGCGGGGCCGCCAGCAGGCCGAGTTCGGCCGGGGTCGCCAGCCGCGGGTGCGAGGGGAGGATCCGCACGGTGTAGCCGAAGGGGCCCGTCCGGTCGAGCGCGAGCGGCCCCTCGTACAGCCAGCGCCCGTCCAGGTCGGGACCGGCGGCGGGCTTGAGCGGGAAGGTGCGCGCGTCGGCGATCACGTCCGCCGCGTCCACCCGCCCGGCGACCGCCTGCACCTCCACCTCGTCCGGTGCGAGCACGTCCAGGGTGACCTGCACCCGCAGGGTCAGGGTGGCCCCGAGCTCGGCGGTGCCGCCCACCGGGGCCGCGGCCGAGGCCTCCACGTGGTCCACCGCCACCCGCGGCCAGGCGGCCCGCACCCGGCCCTTCCAGGCGGCCAGTTCCCGCGCCGCGCCCGGGGTCAGCGCCCGGTGGGCGAGGGCCGCGGGCGCGTACAGCCGCTCCACGTACTCCCGGACCATGCGGCCCGCCAGCACCTTGGGTCCCAGGGACACCAGCGTCCGGCGGACCATCTCGATCCAGCGGACCGGCAGTCCGGCGCCGCCCCGGCCGCCCTGCCGGTCGTAGAACCGGGGCGCGACGCGCTGCTCGATCAGCTCGTACAGCGCCGCCGCCTCCAGGTCGTCGCGGCGGTCCTCGTCGGTGCCGTGGCCGTCGGCGGTGGGGATGGCCCAGCCGAAGTCCGGCTCGAACCACTCGTCCCACCAGCCGTCCAGCACCGACAGGTTGAGGCAGCCGTTGAGCGCCGCCTTCATCCCGCTGGTCCCGCAGGCCTCCAGCGGCCGCAGGGGGTTGTTCAGCCAGACGTCGCAGCCCGGGTAGAGCTTCTGCGCCATCGCCATCCCGTAGTCGGGCAGGAAGACGATCCGGTGCCGCACCCGCGGGTCGTCGGCGAAGCGCACCAGCTCCTGCACGAGCCGCTTGCCGCCGTCGTCGGCGGGGTGCGCCTTGCCCGCGACCACGATCTGCACCGGCCGCTCCGGGTCCAGCAGCAGCCGGCGCAGCCGCTCGGGGTCGCGGAGCATCAGCGTCAGCCGCTTGTACGAGGGCACCCGGCGCGCGAAGCCGATGGTCAGCACGTCGGGGTCGAGCACCCCGTCCACCCAGCCGAGTTCGGCGTTGCCGGCCCCGCGCTGCCGCCAGGACGCGCGCAGCCGCTCCCGCACCTCGGTCACGAGCTGTTCGCGCAGCACCCGGCGCAGGTCCCAGATCTCCTGGTCGGGGATGTCGGCCACGGCGTCCCAGCGGGCCGAGCCGCCGACGGACAGCGCGTCCTCGGTGCGGCCGGCCCCGATCTGCCGGGCGCCGAGCCGGATCACCTCGGGGGCCACCCAGGTCGGGGCGTGCACCCCGTTGGTGACCGAGGTGATCGGCACGTCCTCGGGGTCGAAGCCCGGCCAGAGCCCGGCGAACATCTCCCGGCTGACCGCGCCGTGCAGGGTGGACACCCCGTTGGCCCGCTGGGCCAGGCGCAGGCCCATGACCGCCATGTTGAAGACGCCCGGGTCCCCGCCGGGGTAGGTCTCGCGGCCGAGTTCGAGGATCTTCTCGACAGGGAGCCCGGGGAGTTCGCCGCCCTCGCCGAAGTGCCGGGCGACCAGGCCCCGGTCGAAGCGGTCGATGCCGGCGGGCACGGGGGTGTGGGTGGTGAAGACCGTCCCGGCGCGGACCGCCTCGACGGCGGCCTCGAAGGGCAGCCCCTCCCGGTCCAGCTCCCTTATGCGCTCCAGCCCGAGGAACCCGGCGTGGCCCTCGTTGGTGTGGAACACCTCGGGCTGCGGGTGCCCGGTGAGCGCGCAGTACGTGCGCACCGCCCGCACCCCGCCGATGCCGAGCAGCATCTCCTGGAGCAGCCGGTGGTCGCTGCCGCCGCCGTAGAGCCGGTCGGTCACCTCGCGGGCGGCCGGGTCGTTGTCCTCGACGTCGGAGTCCAGCAGCAGGAGCGGCACCCGGCCGACCCGGGCCTGCCAGATGTGCGCGTGCAGCAGGCGCCCGCCGGGCAGGGCGAGGCCCACCCGGGCGGGGCTGCCGTCCTCGGTGCGCAGCAGGTCCACGGGGAGCTCGTTGGGGTCGAGCACCGGGTAGTGCTCCTGCTGCCAGCCCTCGCGGGAGAGGGACTGGCGGAAGTAGCCGTGCCGGTAGAGGAGTCCGACGCCGATGAGGGGGACGCCGAGGTCGCTGGCGGCCTTGAGGTGGTCGCCGGCGAGGATGCCGAGCCCGCCGGAGTACTGCGGCAGGGCGGCGGTGATCCCGAACTCGGGCGAGAAGTAGGCGATGGCGGCCGGCAGCGGCTCCACGGACTCGCGGAGCTGGTACCACCGCTCGCCGGCGAGGTAGTCGTCCAGGTCGGCGGCCGCGGCGGCGAGCCGGCGCAGGAACCGCCGGTCCCGGGCCAGTTCGGCGAGGCGGTCGGCGGATACGGAGCCCAGCAGCCGGACGGGATCGCCGCCCGCCTGCTGCAGCCCCTCGGGGTCTACGGATTGGAGGAGTTCCCGGGTCTCCGCATGCCAGGACCAGCGCAGGTTGCGCGCGAGGTGGTGGAGCGGGAGCAGCGGTTCCGGCAGGACGGGGCGCACGGTGAATCGACGGATGGCCTTCACGTGTTCCACCTTGTCAGGGGAAGTGCGGTTCGGAGCGGACGCACGACGTTGTGCCTCCGGGCTTCACCCGAGGAACCCTGTCCACCCCCCGGCGCCGCCAACCCTGCCGGTGCGGGCTCAGCGGTCGGCGGGGTGCAGGGAGAGCGCGGGCAGGTACCGCGTGAAGCGGCTGCCCGCGGTGGCGGGTTCGGCGAGCACCCTGCGCCACTGCGGGGTGTCGGAGCCGACCCCGCGGCCCGGGGCGGCGAGGGCCCGGACGTGTGCCTCCTCGCTCTCCCACTCCGCGTAGTTGAGGACCCTGGTGCCGTCGGTGCCGATGTGGAAGTTCCCGGAGATCCCGCCGGGCGCGGGGGCCGGGTCGGTGGCCAGGGCCTCGGCCACGGCGTCCACCCAGCCCCGGGGGTCTCCCCCGGCGAAGTCGACGTCGACGACCACGATGCAGCCGGGCACCGCGGCGCTGCGCGGGCCCAGCCGCAGGTAGGGGGTGTAGGAGGCGATGCCGACCCGCTCGATGCCGGGCACGGCCGCGTCGATCTCCTCGTTGCGGTCGTCGCGGAAGGTGCGGAAGAACTCCCGGTAGGCCTCCTCGTCCTGCCACTGGGAGTAGTGGAAGAGGGTGTCCCCGTCGGTGCCCTTGAGCACGGTGTACGAGAGCAGGCCGAGATCGGGCCAGTCGCGCCCGAGCCAGGCCGTGCGGATGGCCGCCACGGCGGCGTCCTGGCGCTCGGGGGTCCCGGTCCGCCAGGTGCTGGCCTTGACGAGGCCGACTCCGGCGCGGGCGAGGTCGGGGCGGTGGAGCGGCTGGGCGGCGGCTGCGGTCATGGCGGCTCTCCTCGGCTGGGGGGTGCGGCGGCGCGGTGTGCGCCGCCCGCTGCCGCCACCCTCCGCCCTCAACCGCACTTGAGGTCAACCCGCTTCGGCCGCGGCCGTCAGCCGGTCACCAGTCGGCGGGGTAGCTCTTGAGGGTGGTGGTGTCGAGGGTCCACCGGCCCGCGCCGACGAGGTCCCCGAAGGAGTGCGGCACGGTCTTGCGGTACCGCACCCCGTCGGCCCCCGGCTCCGGATCGCTGTGCACGGTCACCGTCCGCCGGTCGTGCCGCGGGTCCACGACGACGTACAGGGGGATGCCCATGCGCGGGTAGTCCGCGAGCTTCTCCCGGATGTCGTCGAGCGAGTTGCTCGGCGAGACCACCTCCACCGCCATGAGCACGTCATGGGAGTCGACCGTCTTGGCGGCGTCGTCCGCGTCCTCCTCGGTGATGACCATCAGGTCCGGGATCTTCGTGAGACCGGTGCCGGGATCGTGCATGTTGGTGTCGTTGAGAGCGACCACCTCGGGGGCCTGGGCTTCGATCTGCCGCCTGAGCCGCACCACGTTGAGCCCGTGCGGGGCGGTCGGGCTCATCATCGCGACGAGGATCCGCCCGTCGCCGGTCTGCACCTTCCACTGGCCTTCATGGTGTTCGGCCAGCTCCGCGATCTGCTCGGCGAGATCGTGCAAACGCCTCTTGTCTTCCGGTGTGAGGTCGGCCATCTGTCCTCCTGGTGAGAGCCGCGGCCAGCGTACCCAGCCCGGCTCCGGCCTCGGCTGCGGTCGTGGCATGTGCGGGCGGAATAGGGCTTCTCGTTTACCTGGCGGTAGGCGGATTGCCCGGCGGCGTGCCAGGGAAGGGCTCCCCGGGTACAGCGCACGGCACCCGCACGGCACATCCCGTCTCCCCCTTCCCGCCACCCGAGTGAACGCGGACAGGAGCGGCCATGCCCGCAGCCCAGCCGTCCACTGAGCGGCTAGAAACAGAGCGAACAGAGCGTGCACAGCCGTCGGTACCCGACGCAGGTAGAGCACCGAAGCCCGCGATGAGCCCCCAGGTGATCCCATGATCGGTCGCATTCCCGTGCTGGACGTCCGCCCCGCCGTCGATTGCGGCACCCGCCCCGCCAAAGCGGTGGTGGACGAGGTCTTCGAAGTGAGCGCCACCGTGTTCCGCGAGGGGCACGACGCCGTCTCGGCGCACGTCGTGCTGCGCAATCCGCAGGGCCGGCAGCAGCCCCCCGTGCCCCTCCGGGAGCTGGCCCCCGGCACCGACCGGTGGGGGGCCCGGGTCTCCGCCTCCGTGGAAGGGCGGTGGACGTACACCGTGGAGGCCTGGAGCGATCCGGTCGCCACCTGGCGCCGCACCGCCCAGATCAAGGTCCCGGCCGGGATCGACACCGAACTCGTGCTGCTGGAGGGTGCAGAGCTCTACGAGCGGGCCGCCGCGAAGATCCCCAAGAAGGACGGCCGGGAGCACGTCCTGGCCGCCGCGGACGCGCTGCGCGACGAGGACCGGCCCGCCGCCGCCCGGCTGGCCGCGGCCCTGACCCCGCAGGTGGACGCCGCGTTCGCGGCCCGCCCGTACCGCGAGCTGGTCAGCGCCTCGAAGCCGCTGCCGCTCCTCGTCGAGCGCCGCCGGGCGCTGTACGGGGCCTGGTACGAGATGTTCCCGCGCTCCGAGGGGGCCGTCGTGGAGGAGGGCCGGCCGCCCGTCAGCGGCACCTTCCGGACCGCGGCCGAGCGGCTGCCGGCCATCGCGGCCATGGGATTCGACGTGGTGTACCTGCCGCCCGTTCACCCGATCGGTCAGACTTTCCGCAAGGGCCCCAACAACTCCCTGTCCGCCGGCCCCGACGACGTGGGCGTGCCGTGGGCCATCGGCTCCCCCGAGGGCGGGCACGACGCGGTCCACCCGGACCTCGGCACCATCGAGGACTTCGACCGCTTCGTCGCGAAGGCGGCCAGCCTGCGCCTGGAGATCGCCCTCGACTTCGCCCTCCAGTGCTCCCCGGACCACCCCTGGGTGGCCAAGCACCCCGAGTGGTTCCGGCACCGGGCCGACGGCAGCGTGGCGTACGCGGAGAACCCGCCGAAGAAGTACCAGGACATCTACCCGATCGACTTCGACCAGGACATGGACGGCCTGGTCCGGGAGACCGTGCGCGTCCTGCGGTACTGGATGGACCACGGGGTGCGCATCTTCCGCGTGGACAACCCGCACACCAAGCCGGTCGTCTTCTGGGAACGCGTGCTGGGGGAGATCAACAAGGCGGACCCGGACGTCATCTTCCTGGCGGAGGCCTTCACCCGCCCCGCGATGATGCGCACCCTGGCGGCCATCGGCTTCCAGCAGTCGTACACCTACTTCACCTGGCGGAACACCAAGCAGGAGCTGACGGAGTACCTGACCGAACTCTCGGGGGACTCGGCCGCCGTCATGCGGCCCAACTTCTTCGTCAACACGCCCGACATCCTGCACGCGTACCTCCAGCACGGCGGCCGCCCGGCCTTCGAGGCGCGCGCCGTCCTCGCCGCCACCCTGTCCCCCTCCTGGGGCGTCTACGCAGGCTACGAGCTGTGCGAGAACACCCCGCTGCGCGAGGGCAGCGAGGAGTACCTCGACTCCGAGAAGTACCAGCTGCGTCCGCGCGACTGGGCGGCGGCCGAGCGCGAGGGCCGCTCCCTCGCCCCGCTCATCACCGCGCTGAACCGGCTGCGCCGCCGCAACCCGGCCCTCCAGCAGCTGCGCGACATCCACTTCCACGACACCGACAACGACGCGGTCATCGCGTACTCGAAAACGGCCGAGGGGCCGGGCGGGCGCAACCTCGTACTGGTGGTCGTCAACCTGGACCCGCACCACACCCAGGAGGCGACCGTCTCGTTGGACATGCCGGCACTCGGCCTCGACTGGCACGGGTCCCTCGCGGTGCGCGACGAGCTCACCGGCGAGACGTACCACTGGGGCAGGGCCAACTACGTGCGCCTCGAACCGGGCGTCCGGCCCGCGCACGTGCTGGCCGCACTGCGCCCGTCCCCGCCGAACGGAGCGACCGGAGGGTCACCCGCATCATGATGAACGACCCCGTGCACGACACCTTCGAGGACACCCCCGCCAAGGACCGCGATCCGGACTGGTTCAAGCGGGCGGTGTTCTACGAGGTCCTCGTCCGCTCCTTCCACGACAGCAACGGCGACGGCATCGGCGACCTGAAGGGGCTGACCGCCAAGCTCGACTACCTCCAGTGGCTGGGCGTCGACTGCCTCTGGCTGCCGCCGTTCTTCAAGTCCCCGCTGCGCGACGGCGGTTACGATGTCTCCGACTACACCTCCGTGCTCCCCGAGTTCGGGGACCTCGCGGACTTCGTGGAGTTCGTCGACGCCGCCCACCAGCGCGGGATGCGGGTGATCATCGACTTCGTCATGAACCACACGAGCGACCAGCACGAGTGGTTCCAGCAGTCCCGCACGGATCCGGACGGCCCGTACGGCGACTACTACATGTGGGCCGACAACGACAAGCAGTACCAGGACGCCCGGATCATCTTCATCGACACCGAGACGTCCAACTGGACCTACGACCCGGTGCGCAAGCAGTACTACTGGCACCGCTTCTTCTCCCACCAGCCGGACCTCAACTTCGAGAACCCGGCGGTCCAGGAGGAGATCATCTCGGCCCTGCGGTTCTGGCTCGACCTCGGCATCGACGGCTTCCGGCTGGACGCCGTCCCGTACCTCTACGCCGAGGAGGGGACCAACTGCGAGAACCTGCCCCGCACCCACGAACTCCTCAAGCGGGTGCGGGCCGAGATCGACGCGCACTACCCGGACACCGTGCTGCTCGCCGAGGCCAACCAGTGGCCCGAGGACGTGGTCGACTACTTCGGGGACTTCGCCTCCGGCGGGGACGAGTGCCACATGGCCTTCCACTTCCCCGTGATGCCGCGGATCTTCATGGCGGTGCGCCGGGAGTCGCGCCACCCGGTCTCCGAGGTGCTCGCGAAGACCCCGCAGATCCCCTCCGGCTGCCAGTGGGGCATCTTCCTGCGCAACCACGACGAGCTCACCCTCGAAATGGTCACGGACGAAGAGCGCGACTACATGTACGCGGAGTACGCCAAGGACCCCCGGATGCGCGCCAACGTCGGGATCCGGCGCCGGCTCGCCCCGCTCCTGGACAACGACCGCAACCAGATCGAGCTGTTCACGGCCCTGCTGCTGTCCCTGCCCGGCTCCCCCGTCCTCTACTACGGGGACGAGATCGGCATGGGCGACAACATCTGGCTGGGCGACCGGGACGGGGTGCGCACCCCGATGCAGTGGACGCCCGACCGCAACGCGGGCTTCTCCTCCTGCGACCCGGGCCGGCTCAACCTGCCGGTGATCATGGACCCGGTCCACGGCTACCAGGTCACCAACGTCGAGGCCTCGATGACCTCGCCCTCCTCGCTGCTGCACTGGACCCGGCGGATGATCGAGGTGCGCAAGCAGAACCCGGCCTTCGGGCTGGGCTCGTACACCGAACTGCCCTCGTCGAACCCGGCGGTGCTGGCGTTCCTGCGCGAGTACAAGGACGACCTCGTGCTGTGCGTGCACAACTTCTCGCGCTTCGCCCAGCCCACCGAACTGGACCTGCGGGCCTTCAACGGCCGGGTGCCCGTCGAGCTGACGGGCGAGGTCCGCTTCCCGCCGATCGGCGAGTGGCCGTACCTGCTGACCCTGGCGGGCCACGGCTTCTACTGGTTCCGGCTGCGCGGCGAATGACGCGGCCTCCTGCACACGACCGGACAGCAACTGCCCCGATCCGGCCCACCCCGCGCACCCCGGCGGGCCCGTCGAAAGGACGCGATGCCATGTCGGAGGCCGCCTCCGCCCGGGGCCGTGCCACGGCCCGCCGCCCGGCCCCGCCCCTGCCCGCCGCCGCGGCCCCGGCCGGGCCGGTCCTGACGGGCCCGGCCGCCACCGCGGCCGGGTCCGCACCCCCGGCGGCCGCCGCCCCGGCCGCCCTGGAGCCGCTGCTGCGCGCCTGGCTGCCCCGGCAGCGGTGGTTCGCCGGCAAGGGGCGCGCCATGCAGCGGCTGCGGCCGGTGTCCGCGGTGGAGCTGCTTCCCCCGGGGGCCTCCCCTGGGCTGCTCCACCTGCTGGTGACCGTGGACGAGGACTGCTACCAGCTGTTCCTCGGCCTGCGGGCGGCCCTGCCGCCCGCCCTCGCCCCCACCCTGATCGGGCGGGTGGAGAGCGGCCCGTACGCCGGGCTGACGGTGTACGAGGCGCTCGGCGACCCGCGGCTCACCGGCCTGCTGCTGGAGCGGCTGCGCTCCCCCGGCACCCTCCCGCCGCTGCGCTTCGACCGCGATCCGGGGGCGGCCATCCCGGCCGGGCTGCTGCCGCGGCCGCTGTCCGGGGAGCAGAGCAACTCCAGCCTGGTGTACGGGGAAACGTACATCCTCAAGGTGTTCCGGAGGGTCGGGCCCGGGCTCAACCCGGACCTGGAGCTGCCCAGGGCCCTGGCCCGTGCGGGCTGCACCCGGGTGCCGGCGCCGGTGGCCTGGTACGAGGCGGAGCTGCCGGGCGCCGAGCCGCTCACCCTGGGCGTGCTCCAGCCGTACCTGCGCGACTGCGCGGACGGCTGGCAGCTCGCCCTGCGGCGGCTCGGCGCGGGGGCCGACTTCACCTCCGAGGCGCGGCGGCTGGGCGAGGCCACCGCAGAGGTGCACCGGGCGCTGGCCGGGGCCCTGCCCACGCTGGTGCTCGGCCCGGAGCGCACCGCCCGCCTCGCCGCCGGGATGACCTCCCGGCTGGCGGCCGCGGTCCGGGAGGTCCCGGCGCTGCGGCCGTACGAGAGCGGGTTGCGGGCGGCGTTCGACGCCCTGGCCGACGGCCGCGGCCGGACCGTGCCCGCCCAGCGGATCCACGGGGACCTGCACCTGGGGCAGACCCTGCGGGCCGCCGACGGGAGCTGGTCCCTGATCGATTTCGAGGGGGAGCCGGCCCGGCCGCTGGCCGACCGCCGCCGGCCCGAGCCGGCGGTGAAGGACATCGCCGGGATACTGCGCTCCTTCGACTACGCGGCCCGCTCCCACCACCCCTTCGACCCGGGCTGGGCGGAGTCCTGCCGGGCCGCGTTCTGCGAGGGCTACGCGGGCCCGGCCGGACGGGACCCGCGGGAGGACGCCGTCCTGCTGCGCGCGTACGAGACGGACAAGGCGGTCTACGAGACCCGGTACGAGGCCCGCCACCGCCCCGACTGGCTGCACGTGCCGCTGGCCGCCGTCCGCCGCCTGGCCGCCGCCCCCTCGCCCTGAGCCGCTCCCCGCCCCCGCTCCCCCGCCCCCGCCCGCTCCTTCCGAGTCCTTCCCCCCCGGCCCGCTCTTCCCCGACCGCCGGCACCCTTCCGCCCCCCACCGCCACGCAGCCCCCGAGGAGGCCGCCCACGTGAGCGCCGCCCGTCAGCCGTCATCCCCCACCGCCGAGAAGGCCTCGCCCGCCGCCACGGCGGCCCCCGTGCCGCAGGCCTCCGCGCCGGCCGCCCCGGCGCCACCGCCCGCCGGGCCCGCGCCCGCCCGGCCGGCGAAGACCCGCCCCCCGCAGGCCCGCCGGGCCCCCGCCGCCCGCACCGGGGTGCGGCCCGGTCCCGCGCTGGGGGCGGAGGACCGGGCCCGGCTGCTGGAGGGCCGCCACCACGATCCGCACGCGATCCTCGGGGCCCGCGTGACCCGCGGGGGCGTGGCCTTCCGGGCGCTGCGCCCGTTCGCCCGCACGGTGACGGTCGTGGCCAAGGGGCTGCGGGCGGTCCTGCACGACGAGGGGGACGGCCTGTTCGGGGGGCTGCTGCCGCTCGCCGAGGTCCCCGACTACCGGCTGCTCGTCGCGTACGAGGACACCGAGGCGGAGGTGGAGGACCCGTACCGGTTCCTGCCGGCGCTCGGGGAGCTGGACCTGCACCTGATCGGCGAGGGCCGGCACGAGGAGCTGTGGACGGCGCTCGGGGCCCGGCCGATGGAGCACCAGGGGGTGGCGGGCACCCGGTTCACGGTGTGGGCCCCCAACGCCCAGGGGGTGCGGGTCACCGGGGACTTCTGCCACTGGGACGGCACCTCGGCCCCGATGCGGTCGCTCGGCGGCAGCGGCGTGTGGGAGCTGTTCCTGCCGGGGGTGGGCGAGGGGGCGCTGTACAAGTTCGACATCGCGCGCCCCGACGGCAGCCACACCCTGCGGGCGGACCCGATGGCCCGGCGCACCGAGGTGCCGCCGGCCACCGCCTCGGTCGTGACCTCCTCGGCGTACGAGTGGGGCGACGCGGAGTGGCTGGCCGGGCGCGGGGCCCGGCCGGTGCACGCCGCGCCGTTCTCCGTGTACGAGGTGCACCTCGGCTCCTGGCGGCCGGGGCTCTCGTACCGGCAGCTGGCCGAGCAGCTCCCGGCGTACGTGAAGGAGCTGGGCTTCACGCACGTGGAGCTGATGCCGATCGCCGAGCACCCCTTCGGCGGCTCCTGGGGCTACCAGGTCACCGGCTTCTACGCGCCGACCTCCCGGATGGGCACGCCGGACGACTTCCGCTTCCTGGTGGACTCCCTGCACCGGGCGGGGGTCGGGGTGATCCTGGACTGGGTGCCGGCGCACTTCCCGCGGGACGAGTGGGCGCTGGCGGAGTTCGACGGGCGGCCCCTGTACGAGCCGCAGGACCCGCGGCGGGCGGCCCATCCGGACTGGGGGACGCTGGAGTTCGACTACGGCCGCAAGGAGGTCCGCAACTTCCTGGTGGCCAACGCCGTGTACTGGTGCGAGGAGTTCCACGTCGACGGGCTGCGGGTGGACGCGGTGGCCTCGATGCTCTACCTCGACTACTCCCGCAAGGAGGGCGAGTGGGCGCCCAACGAGCACGGCGGGCGGGAGAACCTCGACGCGGTGGCCTTCCTCCAGGAGATGAACGCGACCGTGTACCGGCGCTGCCCGGGGGTGGTGACCATCGCGGAGGAGTCCACCGCCTGGGACGGGGTCACGCGGGCCACCCACCACACCGGTCCGGGCGGCTTCGGCGGCCTCGGCTTCGGGCTGAAGTGGAACATGGGCTGGATGCACGACTCGCTGGGCTACGTGGAGCACGAGCCGGTGCACCGCAAGTACCACCACCACGAGATGACCTTCTCGATGGTGTACGCGTACAGCGAGAACTACGTGCTGCCGATCTCCCACGACGAGGTGGTGCACGGCAAGCGGGCGCTGGTGTCGAAGATGCCGGGCGACTGGTGGCAGCAGCGGGCCGGGCACCGCGCCTATCTGGGCTTCATGTGGGCGCACCCGGGCAAGCAGCTGCTGTTCATGGGGCAGGAGTTCGCGCAGGGCGCCGAATGGTCGGAGGCCAGCGGGCCGGACTGGTGGCTGCTGGACCCCACGTACGCGGCGGCCGGCGACCACCGCGGGGTGCGGGACCTGGTCCGCGAGCTGAACCGGGTGTACGCGGGGGCGCCGGCGCTGTGGGAGCAGGACACCGTGCCCGAGGGTTTCGCGTGGGTGGAGGCGGACGCCGCCGAGGACAACGTGTTCGCCTTCCTGCGGTACGCGGCCGACGGCTCCCCGCTGCTGTCCGTCAGCAACTTCTCGCCGGTGGTGCGCCACGACTACCGGCTGGGGGTGCCGGAGCGGTTCCCGGCCTGGCAGGAGGCGCTGAACACGGACGCGGAGCGGTTCGGGGGCAGCGGGGTGGGCCATTCCGGGCCCACGCGGATCGAGCAGGTGCCGGCGCACGGGCGGCCGGCCAGTCTGCGGGTGACGCTGCCGCCGCTCGCGACGGTCTGGTTCCGGCCGGTGGTCCGGGCGGTGTGAGGCGGGCGGGGGCCCCGGGCGGGCCCCCGCCCGCGCCGGGGTGGGCGCGTCCGCCGGCTCGCCGGGGCACGGGGGCGGCGGGCACCGCGTCCCGGTGCCTCAGGGGGCGGACCAGCCGGGGTCGCGGCCGATCAGCCCGAGCAGCCGGTCCTGCAGGGGCGCGTCGTGCGGCACCGGCACCTCCGGGCCGAAGACGACCACCCCTTCCCCGAAGGCGCCGGGGGTGCGCAGCCGTTCCATGTCCCCGGCCGGGATGGCGGCGGTGGCGGCGTGGATGCGGTCCACGTCGGCGGGGTCCATGGTGTCGTCCTGGCCGGTGGCGCGGGCGAGGTCCCAGCCGTGCAGGACCATGTCCTCGCTGACCACCCGGTCGATGTGCTGGGCGGCGGTGACCTTGCCCATCGGGGTGTCGACGGTGGTGCCCGCGAGCTTCGGGTCGCCCAGTACGGCCTCCACCGCGGCGCGGGCGAAGCGGAAGGAGGTCAGCGGGTCGGCGCCGGGGGTGAGCTCGCGGCGGAAGGGCAGCACCATCACCCGGTGCATGTCCACGATGTGGGCCACGACCTCCCCGGCGGTCCACTCCGCGCAGGGCGAGGGGCGGTCCCAGACGGCGGGGTCGGAGACGGCGGCGATCTTGCGCTCGAAGGCGTCGGCGTGGCGGCGGTAGCGGTCGGCGACGGACTCGCCGGGCGGTCGCGGGGTCATGGCCCCATGGTCGGGCAGGCGGGGGGCACCCGCCCCTGGACAGGGGGCCGCCCGGCCGGAAGACTCCGTAGACATCGACGATCTTGACGGGATTCCGCTACCGGACGGTCACGGGGAAAACCGCCCAAACCGCAGAGGATCCTAGGATGTTCCTACGAGTTGTGACCTTGGGGGAACAGCCCGTAGTCGACGGCCCCCCGCCGCTCCTACGGTGTGCCTCGTGCAATCCAGCCCCCCCTTCAATGCCCCCGCCGCCCGCCGCCTGAGGGCGGCCCTGGGCATGGCGCCCGGCCACGTCGCCTACGGCCTGCGCGCCCAGTACGGAATCGCGGTCTCGCCGGAGGAGGTGATGGCCTGGGAGCGGGGCGACTCCTCCCCCACCGCCGCCGAGCTCACCGCGCTCGCCGGCGTGCTGTGGTGCTCCCCCGGCGAACTCCTCGCCGAGCCCACCACCCTGCGGGAACACCGGATCGCCCGCGGGCTCGGCCCCGAGGAGCTGGCCCGGCGCACCGGGGTGGAGGTGGGCGCCTACCTGAAGATGGAGGAGTCGGGCCGGTGGAAGGGCAACGAGCGGCAGTCCGCGGCCCTCGCCCAGGCCCTCGGCCTCTCGCTGCCCGCCTTCGTGACCGCGACCGGCAAGGAGGAGGAGCTCGCCGAGCACCTGCGCAACGCCGTCACCACGCGCTGGCAGGCGTACGTACGGCCGCTCGCGAAGCTGATCCCGGTGCCCAAGCAGCATCTGGAAGCGGTGCTGGGGCAGCTCTACGACGAGTACCAGTCCACGATGGTCGCCACCCTGAGCTGGGGCGGCGGCGGGGGCCAGGCCGCGAACGGGGACGCCGGGCGCACCTACCTCGCGCAGATCGTGGGGCGGTTCTGGGAGCTGGCGCGCGCGACGGGCCGCTGACCTGCGGAGCCCGCCGGGCCGCCGGGGGCGTCCCCGTGCCGCCCCGGCGGCCGTACGGGAACGGCCCCGGCCCCCTCCGGTGCGGAGGGAACCGGGGCCGTTCGGCGCCGGATCGGGGCCGGAGGTCCCGGCGGGACGGGCCCGACGGCCGCTCCCGCGGGGCCCGGCACGCGGTCTAGAAGACGGACTCGGCCTCGTACATGCGGTCCTCGGGGACCGTCTTGAGGGTGGTGACGGCCTCGGCCAGGGGGGCCATCACGATCTGCGTGCCGCGCAGCGCGGTCATGTTGCCGAACTCGCCGCGGTGGACGGCCTCGACCGCGTGCCAGCCGAAGCGGGTGGCGAGCACCCGGTCGTACGCGGTCGGCACCCCGCCGCGCTGGACGTGGCCGAGGATGACCGGGCGGGCCTCCTTGCCGAGGCGGTGCTCCAGCTCGATGGCGAGGCGGTTGCCGATGCCGGCGAAGCGCTCGTGTCCGTACTGGTCGATGGCGCCCTTCTCGTACGGCATCGAGCCCTCGGCGGGGTGGGCGCCCTCGGCGACGCAGATGACCGCGAACTTCTTCCCGCGGGAGAACCGTTCCTCCACCATCTTCACCAGGTCGTCCACCTGGAAGTGGCGCTCCGGGAGGCAGATGCCGTGGGCGCCGCCGGCCATGCCGGACTCCAGGGCGATCCAGCCCGCGTGCCGGCCCATGACCTCGACCACCATGACCCGCTGGTGCGACTCGGCGGTGGTCTTGAGGCGGTCGATGGCCTCGGTGGCGACCGTGACGGCGGTGTCGAAGCCGAAGGTGCGGTCGGTGGAGGAGATGTCGTTGTCGATGGTCTTCGGCACGCCCACCACCGGCATGCCGGCGTCGGAGAGCATCCGGGCGGCCGTCAGCGTGCCCTCGCCGCCGATCGGGATCAGCGCGTCGATGCCGTAGCGCCGGGCCAGCTCCGCCGCGTTCTCGGCGGCCTCGTGCAGCCGCGCGCGCTCCATGCGGGCGGAGCCGAGGATGGTGCCGCCGCGGGCGAGGATGCCGCTGACCGCGTTGATGTCGAGGGGGCGGTAGTGGCCGTCGAGCAGCCCCTTGAACCCGTCCTCGAAACCGATGACTTCGTCGCCGTGGCCGACGAGGGCGCGGTGCACGACCGAACGGATGACGGCGTTCAGGCCAGGGCAGTCGCCGCCTGCGGTGAGAACTCCGATGCGCATCGCCTTGTGCTCCTGCTCCTGGGTCGTACATGTGCGGATGTACCCGGTGTGGCCGCCTGCCCCCGGGGGGCCAGGCTTGTCCGATTGTTCCACGGGCTCCGGACGGGCCGCGCTCTGTGGTGCTCCGCCCACAGGGCCTTTGGTCCCGTTCCGGAGGGCCTTCTTCCGGCGGGCGTCGTACCCACCCGCAGGGGTATTGTCAAGAGGTCAAGCCCACCCTAACGGGGAAATCTACACACATACCGCCGCCCGACCGGCGGGCCGAGGGACGGAGAGCAGGCGTGACGCGCAGCGTGTACGTGACCGGCATCGACCGGGGGGACGGCCGCCAGGTCGTGGAGCTGGGGATCATGGAGCTGCTGGCCCGCCAGACGGGCCGGGTCGGCGTCTACCGCCCCCTCCTGCACGACGGACCCGACCGCCTGTTCGACCTGCTGAAGGCCCGCTACCGGCTGGACCAGGACGCCGCCACCGCGTACGGCATGGAGTACCCGGAGGCCTCGGCCCTCCTGGCCGAGAAGGGCGTGGACGAGCTCGTGTCCCGGCTCGTGGACCGCTACCACCGGGTGGCCCGCGAGGCCGACGTGGTCCTGGTGCTGGGCACGGACTACGCGGAGACGAACCTGCCCGACGAGCTCGGGCTGAACGCCCGGCTGGCGAACGAGATGGGGGCCGTGGTCGTGCCCGTGGTCGGCGGCACCGCGCAGCCCGCCGAGGCGGTCCGCGCCGAGGCCCGCAACGCCTACCGCGCCTTCGAGGCCCTGGGCTGCCAGGTGGTGGCCATGGTGGTGAACCGGGTGGCCCCGGCGGACCGGGAGTCCATAGCCGAGCGGCTGTCCGCCCGGCTGCCCGTGCCCTGCTACGTGCTGCCCGAGGACAAGTCGCTGTCCGCCCCGACCGTCTCGCAGATCACCCAGGCCCTGGGCGGCGAGGTGCTCCTCGGCGACGAGGCCGGACTGGCCCGCGACGCCCTGGACTTCGTCTTCGGCGGGGCCATGCTGCCGAACTTCCTCAACGCCCTGACCCCCGGCTGCCTGGTGGTCACCCCCGGGGACCGCTCCGACCTCGTGGTGGGGGCCCTCGCCGCGCACACCTCCGGCACCCCCTCGATCGCCGGCGTGCTGCTGACCCTCAACGAGCGCCCCGCCCCGCACGTCCTGGCCATGGCCTCCAGGCTGGCGCCCGGCACCCCGGTGGTCTCGGTGGCCGGCAACAGCTTCCCGACCGCCGCCGAACTGTTCGCGCTCCAGAGCCGCTTGAACTCGGCCACCCCCCGCAAGCTGGAGACCGCCCTCGGCCTCTTCGAGCGGCACGTGGACACCGCCGGGCTGCGCGACCGGATCTCGGTGGCCCGCTCCACGCGGGTCACGCCGATGATGTTCGAGCACCAGCTGCTGGAGCGGGCCCGCTCCGAGCGCCGCCGGGTGGTGCTCCCCGAGGGCACCGAGGAGCGGGTGCTGCGCGCGGCGGACGTGGTGCTGCGCCGCGGGGTCTGCGACCTCACCCTGCTCGGCCCGGAGCAGGCGGTGCTCAAGAAGGCCGCCGACCTGGGGATCGACGTGAGCGGGGCGGAGGTGATCGACCCGCAGACCTCCCCGCTACGGGAACGTTTCGCCGAGTACTACGCCAAGGCCCGCGCCCACAAGGGCATGACCGTCGAGCTCGCCAACGACGTGGTCACCGACGTCAACTACTTCGGCACCCTGATGGTCCAGGAGGGCTTGGCCGACGGCATGGTCTCCGGCTCGGTGCACTCCACCGCCGCCACCATCCGCCCCGCCTTCGAGATCATCAAGACGAAGCCGGACGCCTCCATCGTCTCGTCCGTCTTCTTCATGTGCCTGGCGGACCGGGTCCTCGTGTACGGGGACTGCGCGGTCAACCCGGACCCGGACGCCGGGCAGCTCGCGGACATCGCCGTCCAGTCCGCCGCCACCGCCGCCGCGTTCGGGGTGCAGCCGCGCATCGCGATGCTCTCGTACTCCACCGGCACCTCCGGGACCGGGGCGGACGTGGACAAGGTCCGCAAGGCCACCGAGACCGTCCGCGGGCTGCGCCCCGACCTGCTGATCGAGGGCCCCATCCAGTACGACGCGGCCGTCGAGCCCTCCGTGGCCGCGACCAAGCTGCCGGAGTCCGACGTGGCCGGCCGGGCGACCGTGCTGGTCTTCCCGGACCTCAACACGGGCAACAACACGTACAAGGCCGTGCAGCGCTCGGCCGGCGCCGTGGCCATCGGCCCGGTCCTGCAGGGCCTGCGCAAGCCGGTCAACGACCTCTCGCGCGGGGCCCTCGTCCAGGACATCGTCAACACGGTGGCGATCACCGCCATCCAGGCGCAGTCCCGCGGCCCGGCCGGCGCCTGAACCCCAGCCCTCCACCCTTCCGAAGGAAAGACCCCCATCGTGACCGCATCGCGCGTACTCGTCCTCAACTCCGGCTCCTCGTCGGTGAAGTACCAGCTGCTCGACATGGCCGACCGGTCCCGGCTCGCCACCGGCCTGGTGGAGCGGATCGGCGAGGAGACCTCCCGGCTCGTGCACACCCCGCTGCCCGGGACCGGGGCCGCGGCCCGCGAGCAGGAGGGCCCGATCGCCGACCACGGGGCCGCGCTCAAGGCGGTGGCCGCGGAGCTGGCCGCCGACGGGCTGGGGCTGGACTCGCCGGAGCTGGCCGCGGTCGGGCACCGGGTGGTGCACGGCGGCACCCGGTTCACCGCGCCGACCGTGATCGACGACGAGGTGCTGGCGGAGATCCGCAACCTGGTGCCGCTGGCCCCCCTGCACAACCCGGCGAACATCACCGGCATCGAGGTGGCCCGGTCGCTGCGCCCCGACCTCCCGCAGGTGGCGGTCTTCGACACCGCCTTCCACGCGACGATGCCGGAGGCGGCGGCCCGCTACGCCATCGACGCGGAGACCGCGGACCGGTACGCGGTGCGCCGGTACGGGTTCCACGGCACCTCGCACGCGTACGTGTCCCGGGCCGCGGCCGCGCTGCTGGGCAAGGCCCCCGAGGAGGTCAACGTCATCGTGCTGCACCTGGGCAACGGGGCCTCGGCCTCGGCGGTCCGCGGGGGCGTGTGCGTGGACACCTCCATGGGCCTGACCCCGCTGGAGGGGCTGGTCATGGGCACCCGCTCGGGGGACCTGGACCCGGCCGTGGTCTTCCACCTGGCCCGGGTGGGCGGCATGTCGGTGGACGAGATCGACGCGCTGCTGAACAAGAAGAGCGGGCTGCTGGGCCTGTGCGGGGACAACGACATGCGGGAGATCCTGCGCCGGGCGGGCGAGGGCGACCACGCGGCGCAAGTGGCGTTCGACACGTACGTCCACCGGCTGAAGAAATACATCGGGGCCTACTCGGCGGTGCTCGGCCGGGTGGACGCGGTCGTGTTCACGGCCGGGGTCGGCGAGAACGCGGCGGCGGTGCGCCAAGCTGCGGTGGACGGGCTGGCCGAACTGGGCCTGGCACTCGACCTGGAGGCGAATGCGGTGCGGTCCGGCGAGCCCCGCCTGATCTCCGCGGAGTACGCCCGGGTGGCGGTGGCCGTGGTGCCGACGGACGAGGAGCTGGAAATCGCCACCCAGGTGCACGCGCTGGTTACCGGTTAGTCACTTGGACTTTCCGCCAGACGGAATATTCCGCTACGAAACAAACCCGATAGGATCCGCTTCATGCGCCGTTCCAAAATCGTCTGCACGCTGGGCCCCGCCGTCGACTCGTATGAGCAGCTGAAAGCGCTCATCGAGGCAGGCATGAACGTGGCCCGATTCAACTTCAGCCACGGGTCCCAGGCAGAACACCAGGAGCGGTACGACCGCGTCCGGAAGGCCTCGGCGGACACCGGGCGGGCGGTCGGCGTCCTCGCCGACCTCCAGGGCCCGAAGATCCGCCTGGAGACCTTCGCCGAGGGCCCGGTGGAGCTGGTCCGCGGTGACGAGTTCACCATCACCACCGAGGACGTCCCGGGCGACAAGTCCATCTGCGGCACCACCTACAAGGGGCTGCCGGGCGACGTCGCCAAGGGCGACCAGGTCCTGATCAACGACGGCAACGTCGAGCTGCGGGTCACCGAGGTGGACGGCCCGCGGGTCAGGACCATCGTCATCGAGGGCGGTGTCATCTCGGACCACAAGGGCATCAACCTGCCCGGCGCCGCGGTGAACGTCCCGGCCCTGTCCGAGAAGGACGTGGAGGACCTCCGGTTCGCCCTGCGGATGGGCTGCGACATGGTCGCGCTGTCCTTCGTCCGCGACGCCAACGACGTCAAGGACGTCCACCGGGTGATGGACGAGGTCGGGCGCCGCGTCCCGGTCATCGCCAAGGTCGAGAAGCCGCAGGCCGTCGAGAACATGGCCGACGTGGTCGCCGCCTTCGACGCGGTCATGGTGGCCCGTGGCGACCTGGCCGTCGAGTACCCGCTCGAGAAGGTCCCGATGGTGCAGAAGCGGCTCATCGAGATGTGCCGCCGCAACGCCAAGCCGGTGATCGTCGCGACCCAGATGATGGAGTCGATGATCACCAACTCCCGGCCGACCCGCGCCGAGGCCTCCGACGTGGCCAACGCCATCCTCGACGGCGCCGACGCGGTCATGCTCTCCGCCGAGTCCTCGGTGGGCGCCTACCCGATCGAGACCGTCAAGACGATGTCGAAGATCGTCGCCGCGGCCGAGGAGGAGCTGCTCTCCAAGGGCCTCCAGCCGCTGGTCCCGGGCAAGAAGCCGCGCACCCAGGGCGGCTCGGTCGCCCGCGCGGCCTGCGAGATCGCGGACTTCCTCGACGGCAAGGCCCTGGTCGCCTTCACCCAGTCCGGAGACACCGCCCGCCGCCTGTCGCGCTACCGCGCCACGCAGCCGATCGTCGCCTTCACCACCGACGTGAACACCCGCAACCAGCTGACCCTGAGCTGGGGCGTGGACTCGTACGTGGTCCCGCACGTGGACAACACCGACGCGATGGTGGACCTCGTGGACGCCGAGATGGTCAAGCTCGGCCGCTACAACGCCGGGGACACCATGATCATCACCGCCGGCTCGCCCCCCGGCGTGCCCGGCACCACCAACATGGTCCGGGTGCACCACCTGGGCGGCGCCACCGCCTGACGCGGGCCGGCCGCCGCACGGACGCTCTGCCGCACAGAGACCGAGGGCGGCACCCGGGTCCCTTTCGGGGGACCGGGGTGCCGCCCTCGGTGTGCTGCGCGTGCACCGCAGGAGGCGGGCGGGGCGCCGGCTAGTCGATCCAGTTCTTCAGGCCGGGGACGGTCAGCGTGCCGCCGAACTGGCCCGCCTGCTTCAGCTTCACGTTGGTGAAGAAGGCGAAGGGCACGTTCACCGGGGGCGGGGTGTCCGGGCTGAAGGTGATCGGGACGATGCCGAAGAGGTTGCCCTTCAGCTCGTCCGTGTACATCGTGACCGTCCCGTCGCGGAAGGTGGACGTGGAGCCGGGGCGGGCCTTGACGTGGGCGGTCACGCCGCTCTCGACGATCGTCTGGTGCAGGTCCTTGATGTCGATCGAGGAGGCGGTGAACTTCAGCACCTTCTTGATCTTGCCGCCGGCCGTCTTCACCTCGACGATGCCGTGGTAGTCCAGTCCGTAGAGGGTCAGCAGCGAGCTGTCGAGGTACCAGGGCTCGTCGGGCAGCAGCGGTACGCCCGTCTCCAGCTCGGCGTTGGCCAGGGCCTCCGGGTCGTGGGTCGGACAGGGGAACGGCTCCTTGCCGTCCTTGTCCTTGTCCTTGTCCGCGTCCTCGGCGGCCTTCTCCTCGTCCCCGGCGCCCGTCTCGTCCTTGGCCTTCTCCTTCGTCTTCCTGACGGACTCGGAGAGCTCCTCGACCCCGGCGCCGGCCTGCTTGGCCGCGTCCCGGATCGCCCGCTCGGTCGGGTCGGTCGGGTCGGCGGCGGGCTTGCGCTGCGCCGTGCCGGGCGCCTGCACGGCGGGCGGGGTGGCCGTCGGCGTCGGGTCCGGGGTGCGGTCGCGCAGCGGGCGGCCCAGCTCGTCGAGGATGTCCTTGACCTTGTCGCCGACGCCCAGCGGGTCGAGGGGGTCCACGACCGTCCGGGTCTCGGGCTTGGTTTCCGGCGTGGCCGGGGCACTGGTCCGCGACTCCGGGGAGGCGTCCGGCCCGGCGGACTTCGAGGCGGAGGGCGAGGCGCCCGGCACCGGGCCGGTGCTCGCTCCGGGGCTCGCGGTCGCGCTCGGCGAGGCCGAGGGCGCCGGCGTGGCCTCCGGGGACTTGGTCGGCGAGGGGGACTCGGACTCGACCGGCTCGTCGGAACGCGTCACGCACGGTCCGGGGGCGAAGGGTATGTCCTTGTCGTCGGCCAGGGCGAGCTTGGGCGCCATGCCCATCCCGACGAGCACCGCCGTGGGCATCGCCGCGAGGGCCATGGCCTTGCCGGCGGGTATCTGGATCTTCGTCAGCAGCGACTTCCTCGGCGCCGCGTGCCGCGGGCCCTTCCGTTCACGGGACTCTGCGCCAGGGGCCACCGCCCGCTGCGTCTCGTCACCCCGCACTGTTCCTCCCGCCATTGGCGTGGGCAGTCGTCTCGGGCGCATCGGGCTTCTGGAACGAGACGCCCTGCGCGTGCTCGTAGAAGCCGTCCTGCGGATCCGTTTCCGTGCGGGGGCCCGGGAACTCGCCGCCGGCCTGCGGGGCGAGCGCGTCCTCGGGACCGGCACCGGCCTCGGGTGCGTCCTCCTGCGGCACGCCCGGGGCCCAGGACAGCGCCAGGGCGCCGCCGAAGAGGGCGCACAGGAAGCCCATGAGGAAGCCGCCGAAGTTGGAGACCGGCAGGGACACCAGGGCCAGCAGGATCGCCGCGACGCCCGCGAAGATGCGGATGGCCTGCTGGAACCAGAGAGCGAGGCCCAGCGTCACCAGGAGCACACCGATGATGAGCGATCCGGCGCCCGCCGTGGTCGCCATGGCGATGGTGATGTTGCCCAGCCGCACGTCCGCGTAGGGGAAGTAGGCGATCGGAACACCGCCGAGCAGCGTGAACAACCCGGCCCAGAACGGCCGCTGACCGCGCCAGTCGCGGAACTTCATCCGCCCGTAGCGGAGCCAGTGCATGTCTTCGTGGGAACCCGGGGTCTCGGCGTTCATGGACTACAGCTCCCTGGAAACGGTGGTACGGAGAACTACGTGAAGTGCTGGTGCCCGGACGGGCGGACGGTCGGCAGGCGACGGCCCGCCCGTCCGGTCACTGGGTCAGCTCACGGCCCATGAGGCCTAGTAGCAGGGCTCGTTGCCCGCCACGAGCTGCAGGTTGAGGTTGCTCAGCTTGAACGTGCCGGCCGTGGTGGCCCAGGCGCGCTGCTTGACACCCTCGAGGACGGCCACCTCGGCGCGCTGCGAGAACGCGTAGGGGTTCTTGACCGTGCCCGGCTGCGGCTTGGTGGTGTGGCTCGCGTCGCCCACCGCGACACCGATGTCCAGGTTCTTGAACGTGGACACGCTGGTGTCGAGGTCCGCAACATCCAGGTAGATGTTGTCGGCGACAGCCGGGTCACCCTTGTGGCCCGCACGGAGCTTCATGGTGATGTTGCCGAGGCCGGGCACCGGGGTGACCAGCGACTGGCACATGTTCGTGATCTTGGCCTGCTTGAACCCGGAGATGGTGACCGGGTGCGCGGACTTGTTGCCCGCCAGGTCGTGACCCTCGGCGACACCGCCGTACTGGATCAGGTCGTAACCCTCGAGCTTGTCGGCCGTGACCTTGAAGTCCTGACCCGACACGCTGAACGACGCGGCCAGCGCGCCCTGCGCCAGACCGACGCCCACCGCAGCCGTCGCCGCGATGCTCGGCACCATGACGAGAGCGAAGCGCTTCCATCTGGTCCCGCCACGAACCTGGGAACTCATCTGTTTCCTCCTTCTCGGACGTACATCTCCGGTCCGGGCAGAGCCCGTCCTGGGATGGGAGAAGTGCTACGTCCTCGGAGGAGCGCAAGCGGCCGAGGCGGCGCGAACCGCGACAGGATCACCGGCGACCACCCCCGAGCGACAACCACTGGGCCGCGCTCGCGCACGGCCGGAGGACAGGCCCTGCCGACGGCAGAGACCCCCCTGTCCCGGACCGGTGCCGCCAGGCTCCGGTCCGCCCGGTGGGGACCCATCAATGCGATGGACCGAGCGTGGCCGATCGTGGTGCATTCACGGCCGGGGCACAAGGGGGGTCGTTACTGGCTAGTAACGGCCCGATAACCGCCGTGCGTCCGGACGGCCTCGGGCGGGTACGCAGGGTGGCAGCGCGGGCCGCGACAGAAGGGGACGCGCTTCGACAAACCGGGCAGATCCCGGGGTTCGATTTACTGCGAGTAACAGCGGCCGCGATTACCAAGTTTTGGTAAAGCGCGGCCGTTGTTTACCTCGGTGTCAACAGAACCGCGTACGCCGTGGCGTCACGCCGCTCCGCTGCGCACACGCCTCAGAAGAGCACGCGCGCGAGGGCCGTACGGGCCTTCCCGACCCGCGGGTCGTCGGCGCCGATGACCTCGAACAGCTCCAGCAGCCGCACGCGTACGGCGTCCCGCTCGGCACCCGCGGTGACGCGGACCGTGTCGATCAGGCGGCCGAAGGCGTCCTCCACGTGCCCGCCCGCGAGATCCAGGTCGGCCGCGGCGATCTGCGCCTGCGGGTCGTTCGGGTTCGCGGCCGCCGCGGCGCGCACGGCCTGCGGGTCCATGCCCTGCACCCGGGAGAGCAGCTCGGCCTGGGCCAGGCCCAGCTTCGCCTCGGAGTTGGCCGGGTCGTCGGCGAGCACGTTCTTGTACGCCTGGATCGCGCCGGCCAGGTCGCCCGCGTCGAGCGCGGCCACGGCCGCCTCCAGCAGGGCGTCGTACGGGCCGGCTGGAGCGGCGGTCCGCGCGGAGCCCGCGCCCTCGCCCGCGGCGGCCGGGTCCACGGCGATGCCGGTCAGCCCGAAGCGCTCCTCGGCGATCTGGACCAGCTGGGCCAGGGTCTCGCGGATCTGGGCCTCCGGCGCCGCGCCCTGGAAGAGCGGCAGGGCCTGGCCCGCCACCACCGCGAAGACCGCGGGAATGCCCTGGATGCCGAACTGCTGCATCAGCATCTGATTGGCGTCCACGTCGACCTTGGCCAGAACGAAGCGCCCGTTGGCCTCGACGGCCAGGCGCTCCAGCAGGGGGCCGAGCTGCTTGCAGGGCTCGCACCACTCGGCCCAGAAGTCGATGACGACCGGGACCTCGGCGGACCGCTGCAGCACATCGCGTTCGAAGCCGGCCTCGTCTACGTCGATGACCAGCGCGGACGGAGGTACGGCAGCGCTGCCGCCCTGGCGCGCGGCCTCGGCCCGCGCCTGCTCGGCCTTCGCCTTGGCCTCGCCGGCCGCCTTCACAGCGGCGAGGTCGACAACGCCGCTCATGGACATGTTTCTGGGCTGCATGCGTACATCCTCCCCCCTGCGCGCGCGACCGCGAAAAGACCGGCCGAAAACGTCCGGTCCGAAGGCCGGTTGTGCAGTGCCGCCGGCCGTGGCCGGAGGGCACGAGCGTCGGCGCCGGGTCCCCACCTGGCGCCTGTGGTTGTCGCTCTTACGCTACGAGCCGTAGCGTAACTGCCCGCAGGCTCCGGCGCTGCGTGATGTGGGCCACAGGACGTATCCCTACCGACGGGTATGGTCACCGCCATGCATTCCAGACCACCCGCCCGCACAGGACGCCCCCGCAGCGCCGCCGCGGACGCCGCGATCCTGGCCGCGACCCGGGAGGCCCTGGTCGAGCTGGGCTGGTCCAAGCTGACGATGGGCGACGTGTCGGCCCGTGCGGGGGTCGCCAAGACCACCCTCTACCGCCGCTGGGCGGGCAAGAACGAGCTGGTCGTGGACGCCGTCGCGGAGCTCTTCGACGCGCTGGAGCTGCCCGACCGGGGCTCCCTGGAGGCCGACATCGAGGGGGTGGTCCTCCAGTTCGCCGAGCTGCTGCGGCGCCCGGAGGCCCGTACCGCCCTGATGGCGGTGGTGGCCGAGTCCACCGGGGACGAGGCCCTGCGCGACCGGATCCGGTCGGCGATCGTGGACCGGCAGAAGCACCTGGTGGTGCTGGGCCGGCAGCGGGCGCAGGCCCGCGGGGAGCTGCCGTACGAGCAGGACGCGGGCCTCGCCGGGCACACCACCGACCTGATCTTCGACGTGATCGCGGGGACCGTGGTGCACCGGGCGCTGGTCAGCTCCGAGCCGGTGGACGGGCTGTGGGTGTCCTCGTTCACCGCCCTGCTCATGCACGGACTGAAGGGCGCCGCGCAGCTGTGAGCTGCGCGGCGCCCCGGTGGCACGGCGGCCGCGGGCGCCCGCCCGCGGCCCGGAAGCCGGCGGACGGGAGCCCGGGGGCCGGAAGCCCGGGGGGCTAGAAGCCCGGGGCTAGAAGCCCGGGGGCTCCGTGTAGGTGCCCCATTCGTCCCGCAGCGTGTTGCAGATCTCGCCGAGCGTGGCCTCGGCCCGTACCGCGTCCAGCATCGCGGGGATCATGTTCGATCCGTCGCGGGCCGCGGCGAGCATCGCGTCCAGCGAGGCCTTCACCTTGGCGTCGTCGCGGCGGCCCTTGCGCTCGCCGAGGGCGCGCACCTGCTCCCACTCGACCTCGTGGCTGACCCGCAGGATCTCCAGGTCGCCGGTGACGGAGCCGTGGTGCACGTTGACGCCGACGACCCGCTTCTCGCCCTTCTCCAGGGCCTGCTGGTAGCGGAAGGCCGACTCGGCGATCTCGCCGGTGAACCAGCCGTCCTCGATGCCGCGCAGGATGCCCGAGGTGATCGGGCCGATGGGGTGCCTGCCGTCGGGGTGGGCGCGCAGGCCGCGCTCCTTGATCTGGTCGAAGATCTTCTCGGCGTCGGCCTCGATCCGGTCCGTGAGCTGCTCCACGTACCAGGAACCGCCCAGCGGGTCGGCCACGTTGGCCACCCCGGTCTCCTCCATGATCACCTGCTGGGTGCGCAGCGCGATCTCGGCGGCCTGCTCGCTGGGGAGGGCGAGGGTCTCGTCGAGGGCGTTGGTGTGCAGGGAGTTGGTGCCGCCGAGGATCGCGGAGAGGGCCTCGACGGCGGTGCGCACCACGTTGTTGTACGGCTGCTGGGCCGTCAGGGAGACACCGGCGGTCTGGGTGTGGAACCGCAGCCACATGGCCTTGTCGGTCTTCGCCCCGTAGACCTCCTTCATCCAGCGGGCCCAGATCCGGCGGGCGGCGCGGAACTTCGCGATCTCCTCGAAGAAGTCGAGGTGGGCGTCGAAGAAGAAGGACAGGCCGGGCGCGAAGACGTCCACGTCCAGGCCGCGGGAGAGGCCGAGCTCCACGTAGCCGAAGCCGTCGGCGAGGGTGTACGCGAGCTCCTGCGCGGCCGTGGCCCCGGCCTCGCGGATGTGGTAGCCGGAGACCGAGAGCGGCTTGTACGCGGGGATGCCCTGCGCGCAGTACTCCATCAGGTCGCCGATGAGGCGCAGGTGCGGCTCCGGCTCGAAGAGCCACTCCTTCTGCGCGATGTACTCCTTGAAGATGTCCGTCTGCAGGGTGCCGTTGAGCACCGCCGGGTCCACCCCCTGGCGTTCGGCGGCGACCAGGTACATGCAGAAGGCGGGCACCGCCGGACCGCTGATGGTCATGGAGGTGGTGACGTCGCCGAGCGGGATGTCCTTGAAGAGGACCTCCATGTCGGCGGCCGAGTCGATGGCCACGCCGCAGTGGCCCACCTCGCCCAGGGAGCGCGGGTCGTCGGAGTCGCGGCCCATGAGGGTGGGCATGTCGAAGGCGACGGAGAGCCCGCCGCCGCCGGCGGCCAGGATCATCTTGTAGCGCTCGTTCGTCTGCTCGGCGTTGCCGAAGCCGGCGAACTGGCGGATGGTCCAGGTCCGGCCGCGGTAGCCCGTGGGGTGCAGACCGCGGGTGTACGGGTACTCGCCCGGCCAGCCGATGCGCTCGAAGCCCTCGTAGGTGTCGCCCGGCCGCGGCCCGTACACGGGCTCCACGGTGTCGCCGGAAAGGGTGGTGAAGTCGGCGTCCCGCTTGCGGGCCCGGTCGTAACGGGCCTGCCAGCGGAGGCGGCCCTGCTCGATGGCGTCAGCGTCCATGGCTTCGAATTTACTAGGACGTCCTAGTAAATGTCGATGGCGGATCCCGGAGAGTCGCCGGAAGGCCCCGGCGGGCTCGCCGTGCGGCCTTGATCGGGACGTGCCTACGCTGGGAGGCGTCTTTGTCCTCGGGGCACTCGGGGTGCGAGGAGGTTCCCGTGAGGTACTCGAGCATCCGGCTGCGCAGGACCTGGGCCGGCGCCGTGACGGCCGGGCTGATCGCCGTACCGCTGGCCCCGGGGCTCGCGCACGGGGACGACGGGCGGCCGCCCGGTCCCCGCGCCGCGGCCGCGGCCGCCGTGGAGCCCGGGGAC
The DNA here is from genome assembly GCF_055572195.1 of Streptomyces sp. NPDC030809. NCBI lineage: Bacteria > Bacillati > Actinomycetota > Actinomycetes > Kitasatosporales > Streptomycetaceae > Streptomyces > Streptomyces sp. NPDC030809. The sequence goes on along the minus strand of NZ_JBVIDV010000020.1, from coordinate 3,821 downwards.
TTCGCCGACCTCGGCGACCCGGAGGTGGTGCAGCGGCTGGACACGGCCGTCGCCGAAGCGCTGCGCAAGGCCGGGGTGCCGGGCGCGATCGTGGGCGTCTGGCGGCCCGGCGGCGACCAGACGTACGTGAAGACCTTCGGGGTGGCCGACAAGGCCGAGAAGACCCCGATGACGCCGGACATGTACAGCCGCATCGGCAGCGTGACGAAGACGTTCACGGTCACCGCGGTACTGGAGCTGGTCGACCGGGGGAAGGTGGACCTGGACGCGCCGATCGGCACGTACATCTCCGAGCTGTCGAACGGCACCAAGGTGCCCAACGCCGACAGGGTGACGGTCCGCCAGCTCGCCGAGATGCGCAGCGGCCTGGTCAGCTACACCACGGAGGACGCGTTCGTCCGCGACCTGCTGTCCGACCCCGCGAAGCCGTACACGCCGGACGAGCTGCTGGACTACGCCTTCAGGAGCGACAAGCCGGTGGGCTTCGAGCCCGGCGCCCGGTTCGAGTACTCGAACACCAACCTGGTCCTGCTCGGCCTGCTGATCGAGAGGATCACCGGGCAGGACGCGGGCGACTACATCACCGAGAACGTGATCCGGAAGGCCGGCCTGAAGAACACGATCTTCCCGACCGACGCCGCCTTCCCCTCCCCGCACCCGCAGGGCTACACGAACCAGACCCTGTCGGGCAAGGAGGCGAACGCGACGGACTGGAACCCGTCCTGGGGCTGGACCGCCGGCGCGATGATCTCCAAGTTGGAGGACCTGCGGACGTGGGCGACCGTGATCGCCACCGGGCGCACCCCCGACGGCACGGAGCTGGTCTCCGAGCCCACCCAGCTGCAGCGCCTGAAGACCCTCCCGACGGGCATCGAGGGCGCCGGTTACGGGCTGGGCCTGTTCAACGTGCGGGGCTGGGTCGGGCACAACGGCTCGCTGCCCGGCTACGAGGACCTGGTGATGCACCTGCCGGACGCGGACGCCACGATGGTGGTCATCCTGAACACGGACATCACGGTGGACGGGCACGAGCCGAGCACCCTGATCGGCCAGGCGATCACGCAGGTCGTCTCGCCGGACAACGTCTACTTCCTGAAGAAGCCGGTGACCCCCGGCAAGCCGACCCCGTCGGCGTCGTAGCCGGCGGGGCGCCCGCCCCCGCCGCGGCGGGGGCCGGTCAGGCCTTGGCCACGGCGGGCTCGGCGTCGGCGAGCAGCGGCTCGACCTCGGCGCGGACCTTCTTCTCGACGAAGAACGCGGCGAGCGGGATGGTGCCGCTCACCATGACCCACAGCAGCTTCCCGAAGGGCCACTTGGCCTTGGAGCCGAGGTCGAACGCGAAGACCAGGTAGATCATGAAGAGGACGCCGTGGACCTGGGAGACCACGAAGGTCAGGTCGGCGCCCTTGTCGAAGCCGTACTTGAAAATCATGCACGTGCAGAGCACGAGCAGCATGACGGCGGTGGCGAAGGCCATCACCCGGTACCTGGTCAGCACGCTCTTCTTCATGCCCACGAGCGTAGCCGCCCGATATGGCCGATCTTGACCGGGGCCACCCCCGCGGGCGGGGGGGCTGGGGCCCGGGGCCGGGCTACTTCTCCTCGAAGTCGGCGGCCGCCACGCGCAGGGGGCGCAGCAGGGCGAAGATCTCCGCGCACTCCTCCGCGTCGTAGACGCCCAGCCCGAAGTCCATGGCCATCAGGTCCTTCGTGGCCGCCTCGACCACCTCGCGGCCCTTGTCGGTGATCGTCGCGAGGGTGCCCCGGCCGTCGTTGGGGTTGGGGCGCTTGGCGACCAGGCCCGACTTCACGAGCCGGTCCACGGTGTTGGTGACGGAGGTCGGGTGCACCATCAGGCGCTCGCCGATCTTCGACATCGGCAGCTCGCCGGCCTTCGAGAAGGTGAGCAGCACCAGGGCCTCGTAGCGGGCGAAGGTGAGCCCGTACGGCTTCACGACCGCGTCCACCTCGGCCAGCAGGATCTGGTGGGCCCGCATGATCGAGGTGATCGCCGCCATCGCGGGGGACGCACCCCAGCGCTGCTGCCACAGCTCCTCGGCGCGGGCGATGGGATCGAAGGGAAGGCTGAGCGGTTTGGACACCCGGCGACCCTACCGCCCGGGAACATCGCGGTTCAGCCCCGTCTCGGCTTTCGGTCACCTGCGGTCGCCCGCAGTTCACCGAGGAGTACGAGGACGCAGAGCGTGCCCAGGGCGGCGGCGCCGGCGGAGACCAGGTGCGGGGGAACGGCCTCGGCGGCCAGCCCGGCCAGGGCCATGCCGGCCCCCTGGAGGGTCATCATCCCGGTGCTGAGCAGGGTCATCGCCCGTCCCCGCAGCTCCTCCGGGACCGCGTCCACGTACCAGCGGTCCAGGCCGATGGTGTACGCGTGCGCCAGCCCGGCGAGGAAGAGGAGCAGGACGAGCGGGGCCGCGGAGGGGCGCAGTGCGAACCCGAGCAGCGGGAGCAGTCCGGCGGCGGCGCACGGGTACACGATCCGGGCCCGGGCGGCCGGGCCCAGCACCGAGCCGGCCCACAGCTCCCCGGCGATCGTGCCGGCGGGCAGGGCGCACATCAGCAGGCCGAGGGCGGCGGTCCCGGCGCCGATGCCGTCGGCGTACGGGGCCATGAGCGCCTCGGGCGCGGCGGCGAAGGCGGGCGGCACCCAGAAGAGCAGGGTCAGGGCGCGCAGCCGGCGGTTCCCGAACACCGCGCGGAACCCGGACAGCGGGCCCGGGCGGGGCCCGGCGGCGGCCCGGGCCGGCCGGCGCCGGGTGCCGAAGCGCAGCAGCAGGGCCGAGCCGAGGAAGGCGGCGGCGGTCAGGGCGAGGGCCCCGCGGGCCGGGACCACGACGAGCAGCAGCCCGCCCAGCCCGAAGCCGGCGAGCTGGGCGCTCTGCGCGACCATCCGCAGCAGGGACCGGCCGAGGACGAGCGCTTCGCCGGTGCCGAGGACGTCGGGGAGCGAGGCGTTGCGGGCGCCCTGGAAGAGGGGCGCGACGAAGGCCATGGCGCAGCGCAGGGCGAGCAGCGCGGCCACGGGCACGGCGGGCAGCACCATCAGGGCCGCGCAGCCGGCGCAGACGAGGTCGCAGGCGACGAGGATCCGGCGGACCGGGTACCGGTCGGCGAGCCCGGCGAGGAGGGTGCCGCCGAGCAGGTACGGGAGGAAGCCGAGCGCGAAGGTGAGGGCGCTCAGGAGGGGGGAGCCGGTGAGGCGGTAGACGAGGACGGTGAGCGAGATCTCGGCGACGACGAGGCCGAGGAGGGAGACGAGGTGGGCCGCGAAGACGGCCCGGAACTCTTTTGCGTGCAGCGCGGCACGGAACCCGCGCGCGGGCACCGCTTCGATGGCATCCATGCCCCGACCCTGACCGGCCGCCCCGCCCGAGACGACACATTCGCCCCACCCCGAATCCGACCCCCGCGCTTTTCGGCCCCACCGGGGCACGCCCCTCGCGGGGCGCATTCCCACCCCGCGGGGCACGCTCCAGCCCCGCCGGGCACGCTCCAGCTTGGCGGGGCAACCTCCAGCCTCGCGGGGCACGCTTCCAGCCTCGCCGGCGTTTGAGGCGCGGGGTCTGGGGCGGAGCCCCGGGCTTTTCGGCCCCGCCGGGCACGCTCCAGCCTCGCAGGGCAACCTCCAGCTTGACGGGGCACATTCCAGCCTCGCCGGCGTTTGAGGCGCGGGGTCTGGGGCGGAGCCCCGGGCTTTTCGGCCCCGCCGGGCCCATTCCAGCCCCGCCGGGCACATTTCAGCCTCGCCGGCGTTTGAGGCGCGGGGTCTGGGGCGGAGCCCAGCTCGGAAGAGCAAACGTCTG
>NZ_JBVIDV010000019.1:146073-174360 GCF_055572195.1 Streptomyces sp. NPDC030809 | reverse complement strand
ATCTGGCGTTGATTTTTGGCACGCTGTTGAGTTCTCAAGGTGCGGACGCTTCCTTTGTACTGACCCTCGCGGGCTTTCCTCCGGGCGCTTCCTTCATTCTTGCGTTTCCGACTCTATCAGATCTTTCCGATCCGATTTCCTCGGCGCTTTCCGGTTCCTGCGCTTTCGCGCTTTTCCCTTCCGGCGATCACCACGTTAGCGGATTTCCCGTGTCTCTCATAATCGAGAGCCGTGGAGGCATTCGGGCATGCCGGATGCGCCCCCACCGGGGGTGAATCGCAGGTAGTGGTTTTTGGTCGCTTCCGTCATCTGCCGATGGCACGTGACCGGAACTTGCGACTCGGGCTACGTTAGACGGCCGTAGCAGCCGAGTCAAGCCCGGGCTGCGCGTCGTTCGTCTCACCTGTCGTACGCAGGGGTGGCATGTTTTGCCAGTTTCGGTAACGTCGGTCCGCCGCCACCGGACCACGGGGCGGATGGGGCGTACAGGGGGTGGGGCCCGGCATGCCGGTGGCCATGGTCGAAGCGATCGTGCTCGCGCGACGCAACGAGAAGCGGTTCGAGGGGCTCCAGCGGCGGCGCAAGAAGCTGGAGCGCCACGTACGGCAGGAGAACGCGGAGCAGCAGAAACGGCGCACCGCCGTCTACGACCGGGCGCTCGTTCCCTTCCGGGATGCGTTCGGGCGCCTCAAGCACGTGGAGCTCGCGGAGCTGGCACCCGTGGACGGCCCGGGTGGTCCCGCGGTCGCCGAAGTCGAGTTCCGCGAGCTCCAGCACGTGGCGGTCGAGGCCGTGGCCTCCCTGGCCGGCGGCGCGGTGGCCGGGGCCGGGGTGGGGGCGGTCGCCTTTGCGGCCGTGGGTGCGTTCGCCACGGCGTCCACGGGAGCCGCGATCTCGGGGCTGTCCGGAGCGGCGGCGACCAGTGCCACACTCGCGTGGCTCGGCGGAGGGTCCCTGGCCGCGGGGGGCGGAGGCGTGGCCGCGGGGACGATGGTGATGACCGCGCTCGTCGCCGCCCCTGCGCTCCTGGTCGCCGGTGTGCTCATGGAGTGGCGGGGCCGCTCGGCGAGGGACGAGCAGAAGAAGTTCGGCCGGCAGCTGGACGCGGCCGAAACGGAGCTCACGGAGGCCCGACAGGTGCTGTCGGCGGTTTTCCAGCGCAGCCGGGAGATGCGGCTGGTCCTCAAGTACCTGGCCCGGGCCATGCAGGAACGCCAGGCGCTGTTCGCCGAGCTGGTCGACCGGTGTGATGACTACTCCTGCTACGGCCCCGGCGACCGGGCGCTCGTCAAGGAGATGTTCGATCTTGCGGTGACGACGGTGACGGTCCTGGGTGCGCCGCCCGCGGGCGAGGACGGGCATGTCTCCGAGCTCTCGGAACGCGTGGTCACCGAGGCCCGGAGGAAGCTGGCCGCCCTGGCGGACACCGCGTGAGCCGGCCGGGTGCCCCGGGGCCGGAGGAGAAGGCGAACGGCTCGGCCGCGCGACTCGCCCCGCAGTCGGCGGGGGCGGCGTGGCTGGTCGCGGATGCGGCCAGCCGCCGGTTCGCCGCGGCCACGTACGAGACCCTTGCCGCGCGGGAGACCGTCGAGCGGCTGGCGCGCCGCTATGCCGCGCTCGGCACGGCCCAGCGGGCGGGCCACCTGTTCGAGGTTCAGCACGCCCTGTCCTTCAACCAGGCTGCGGCGCGGGCAGGGGCCGGGGTTCGGGCGGTGGTCTCGGAGTGGGCCGTGGGCGGCTCGCACACGTCGGCGGCGGACATCCTGCTGGTGGATGCGGGCCGGACGGTCGGCGAGGTGCAGGCGAAGCTGATGGACTCGGTGGCCGGGACCGCGCACCAGCTGCGGCGCAGCCACTACGCGGGGATGACACGGCTGGTGGCCGGGGACCGGGTGGCAGCCGTGGACGGGCTGCTCGGGCGGCGGCTGGCCATGTCGCCGGAAGGGGTGGGGTTCGCCGATTACGCCGATGCGCACCGGCACCTCGCCGACCGGATCGGCCACGGGGGTGTCTCCTCCCGTCCGCTGGATCTGGCGGACGTGCACCGGGCCGCAGCGGATCCCGGGGGGTGGGTGCGGGGCGAGGTGCTGAAGGCAGCGGGTGCGGAGGCGGCCGTGGCCGCCGGCACGGGGGCGGCGGCCGGCGGTGTTCTCGCGGGGCTGGTGACGGCAGCCGGCGAGCTGGCCCGGATGCGTGCCGACGAGACCTCGGCCGCACAGGCCGCGCTGACCGCGGCCGGGGCGGCTGCCCGGGGTGCCGCCCGTTCCGGATCCCTCGCCGGGCTGTCCTCTGCGGTGCGGACCGCCGGGCGGGCGGGCCGGCTGCCCGCCGCGTTCGGCGGTGCGGACCTGGCCTCCGCCACGGCGGGGGCGGCGCTGGCGGTGGCGGGTTCGGCGGTCGAGCTGGCCCGCGGGGGCATCGGTGCCGGCGAGTTCGCCGGACGCAGTGCGGAGGCGGTGCTCCACGCCACGCTCTCGTGGGCCTGCGGTGCGGTCGGGCAGACGGTGATCCCCGTACCCGTCGTGGGGGCGATGGCGGGGGCGCTGGTCGGGCAGGCCGCGGGTGCCGTCATCGTGCAGGGGCTCCAGGCGGCGCTGGTGATCGTACGGGGCACCGGCGGGGGCGGTGCGCGGGAGCTCGAACACGAGCTGCTCGCTGCGTCCCTGACCACGGGCCTGCTGGCGGACGCGGCGGCTGCGCTGGGTCCGCGCACCCATGTACGAGAGACGGTGCAGCCGGCGCTGGCGGCCGTCCGCGGTGATCTCACCGGCTGCGATCCCGCCCGGGCGCTCGCCGGGCTGGCGGAGCTGTCGGGGCGGCATGCGGGGCTTCCGCTGCACCTGACTCCGGAGGAGTTCGACGCGTGGATGGCAGAGGACGGGGAGCCCCTGGTGCTCGACCCGAACTGGTAGGCCGCCCGGGGGCCCCGGTGCGGCCCCGGGCGGTCAGGGGCAGGGCCGCGCGGTCTTTCCGCGGTCCTGGTGGCCGGGGTGCACGCCGGGTGGGCAACTGATGGGCAGAGGCGCTGAGTTCGAGGATCTCGCGGAGCCGGGCGCGGCGGTCGGCGTCGAGGGCGGTGAGCCAGTCGCCCCCTGGTGCGCGGCCGCGTACTTGCTCAACACCCTGCGGATCGGGGGGCATTGCGGCGGCGGGCGGGGCCCAGCGTTTCCGGGACCCGCCGGAGACGGCCGGTGCATGCGCCGGCCGCCTCGGGGGAGCAGGATGGTCCCATGTCCGACCGATTCGCCAGCCGCGTCCTCGACCTGACCACCGGCCGCACCGAGACCGTCACCGATCTGACCCGCCACTGCGAGCAGTTCCTGTCCGAAGCCGCAGCGGGACGGGACGGGCTCCTCAACGTGTTCGTCCCCCACGCCACCGCCGGCGTCGCCGTCCTGGAGACGGGTGCCGGCAGCGACGACGACCTGCTCGCCGCGCTCCACACCCTGCTGCCCGCCGACGACCGGTGGCAGCACCGGCACGGCTCGCCCGGCCACGGCCGCGACCACGTCCTGCCCGCCTTCGTCCCTCCGCACGCCACGCTGCCGGTGCTCGGCGGCCGGCTCAGCCTCGGCACCTGGCAGTCGGTCTGCCTGGTGGACACCAACAAGGACAACCCGCAGCGCCAGGTACGGCTGTCCTTCCTCGGCTAGCCGTACCCGGCGCCAGGTCCCGCGGCCCCGCCCCGGAGCGGCAGCGCGTTCCAGCGCTTCCTCCGGGGCGGGGCTGCGGCCCCGGCTGTCACTCGTAGCGGTACAGCAGGGATTCCCTTTCGTGCGCCCTGATCTGATCGAGGGTCAGGTCGGCCGCGCCCAGGTGGGAGAGGGTGACCTCGGCGGAGCTGGGGACCGCGTCCTCGGCGAGCCACTGTTCGGGCTTCCAGGCGTTGCTGCGCAGGAAGGCCTTCGGGCAGTGCTGGTAGACCTCCTCCACCTCCACGACGATCGCGCTGCGCGGGGGCTTGCCCACCGGGGTGAGCCGTTCGAGGAGGCGCGGGTCGCTGGAGACACAGGCCCGGCCGTTGGCCCGCAGGGTGGTGGCCCGGCCCGGGATGACGAAGACGAGGCCGGCCCGGCCGGTCTCGACGATGTTGTGGCTGGTGTCCAGCCGCTTGTTGCCGGTGGCGTCGGGGATCGCGAGGGTGAACTCGTCCAGGACGGTCACGAAGCCTGCGGGACCGCCCCGCGGGGTCACGTCGCAGTGGCCGGCGGCGTCGGCACTGGCGATGAACACCAGGGAGGAGCGGCCGATGACCTCGCGGGCCACCTCGTGGATCCGGTCCACGGCCTTGCGGCGGACCAGGTCGCTGGGCGCCTCGTAAAGCGCGCGCAACCCGTCCGCGTCCCGGACGGCAGTGGCCTTCAGTGCGTCGAACATGCGCCCCGTGGGCGGCGGATTGTCTGTCACGTACGCGCAATCTATCCGACGCGTACGGCCGTCTGTTCGAGTCCCGGTCGTGCGGCACGGAACGACTGCGCGGGCGGCGGGCGCGCCGCGCGCAGGTTCGGCCGCGCGCGGCGTGTACTGGGGCGGGGGACGTGACGTACGTACCGGGCGCACCGCGGAAGGCAGCCATGAGGAAGATCGTCTCGCAGCTCTTCATCTCGCTGGACGGCGTCGTCGAGGCGCCCGACCAGTGGCACTTCCCGTACTTCGACGAGGACATGGGCGCGGCCGTCGATGCCACGTTCGGCGCGGCCGGCACCCTGCTCCTCGGTCGCAGGACGTACGACAGCTTCGCGGGTGCCTGGCCGGAGCGCGAGGCGGCCGGCGGGGAGGACGCGCCCTTCGCCAAGCTGCTGGGCGACACCCGGAAGGTGGTGGTGTCCCGCCAGGAGCTCTCGTTCACCTGGCGGAACTCCGAGCGGCTGGCCGGCGGGCTGGTGGCGGGGGTGACCGAGCTCAAGAACGGCCCCGGCTCGGGGACCATCGTGATGAGCGGGTCGGTCTCGGTGGTGCGTCAGCTCCTGGATGCGGGCCTGTTGGACGAGCTCCAGCTGCTGGTGCACCCGATCGCCGTCCGCAAGGGCATGCGTTTGTTCGAGGGGGGCGGGGTTCCGGTGCCGCTGCGGCTGCTGGACCACGAGGCGTTCGGGTCCGGGGTGCTGAACCTGCGCTACGGGCCGGCCGAGGGGCCCGGCCAGGCCACGTACGAGGACGCCAAGGCCCACCTGCGCCAGGCGGACCGGTAGGGGGCCGGGCCACGGCCGGTCGGCCGGTTGCCGGGCCGGCCGACCGGTCCCGGTCAGGGGCGTGCCGCTGCGCGCCAGAGCGTGAGGGCTCCGGCCGCCGGGAGCGCCACGCAGACCGCCAGGAGCAGGATCAGTTCCGTCGGGCCCAGCCCGGAGGCGGCCAGGAAGAGGGCGCCCAGGGCCACGAGCAGCGGGCCGCCGGCCGAGGCCGCGGCTCCGATCGCCTTCTGCCGGGCGTCCCACTGCCGGGAGCGGAAGAGCAGGACCAGGCCCGCGATGAGGGCCACGGCCCCGGCGGCCGGGTGCAGCAGGCCGAGCAGTCCGCCCCCGGCCAGCAGGGCCAGGGTGGCCTTGGTCCGGCCGGCGCTCTCCGCGGGTGCGGGGGCGGGGGCGGGCGGGGTGTCGGCGGCGGGCCCGGCGGGCTCTTCGGCGAGGGCGGAGGCGGCCACGGTGCGGGGGTCGCCGAGCCGCGCGAGGACCTCGCGGATGGCGGCTTCGTCCTCGCCGGCACTGACCGCGATGTGCTCGCGGAGGTCCGCGAGGAGTTCGATGCGGCGCTCGGCGGGCAGGGCCGCGCTCTCGCTCTCGACGAGGGAGAGGTAGGTGTGGACGAGCGGGTGGTCGGTGGCGTTCACGGGGACTCCCCCTGGGTGTCGTGGAGAAAGTGGTCGACTGCGGTGCGGAAGCGTGGCCAGGCGCGCGTGAACTCGGAGAGGGCGGCCCGGCCGGCCGGGGTCAGGGTGTAGTAGCGGCGCGGCGGCCCGCTGGGGGACTCGCGCAGCTCCGTGTCCACCAGCTCCTCCCGGCGGAGCCGGGACAGCAGCGGGTAGATCGTCCCCTGGCTGGTGGTCATGACACTGACGGCGGACAGCTCCTCGAGGATCTCCACGCCGTAGCGCGGGCCGTCCCGGAGCAGGGCCAGGACGCAGTACTCCAGCACGCCCTTGCGGAGCTGGCTGGGCACCCGCCCCTCCGCCCCTTCCTTTGCGTTACCAGGAACCATGCATTGCAAGATAGCCGCACGGATCGCGCCGCACAAGCTCGGCTTGCGTCGGGGCGGCCGCCGGTTCTGCGGCACGGCTCTCGCCGGTTCGGACGCAGAACGATCGCTTTCCGCCGAATCCGGGGTTTCCGCCACACCGCGTCCGCGGATCAGTAGCTTGACCGGGAGGAGTTCGGCAGCAGCGGGGGGACCTCCGCCGGGCCGGGCGCGAACAGCACGGCAAGGGAGTGGACGAGTATGGCGAACCTGGATGTCTCCTTGAAGGACGCGATGACGTCGATCGAGGGCGCGCTCGGTGTGGCCCTGGTGGACTACACGAGCGGCATGGCCCTGGGGACCCTCGGCGGCGGCAAGGACCTCGACCTCGCGGTCGCCGCGGCGGGCAACACCGACGTGATCAGGGCGAAGGTCCGCACGATGGAGATGCTCAACATGCAGGACGAGATCGAGGACCTGCTCATCACCCTGGGAGGGCAGTACCACCTGATCCGGCTGCTCCAGGGGCGCAACGGGAGCGGGCTGTTCCTGTACCTCGTGCTGGACAAGGGCCGTTCGAACCTCGCGATGGCCCGGCACCAGCTCAAGCGGATCGAAGCCGCCCTGGAGCTCTGACCCCCGCTTCCGGCGGCCCTCGCATGCCCACGAGTTGAAGACTTCTTCAATTCGTCAGATCGAAATCTGGTCAACTGCGGGTCGGTGCGGGCCGCCGGGAAGCGACCATGGAGGAAGACCGCCGGGGTCCGGATCCCCGGCGGCGGTCGTAGTACGCGCGACAGCAGGAGCAAGGACGCCGGTGGGAATGCAGGTACCGCTGTACCAGGCGAAAGCGGAGTTCTTCCGCATGCTCGGACACCCCGTCCGCATACGGGTGCTCGAACTGCTCCAGCACGGGCCCATGCCGGTCCGCGACCTGCTGAACGAGATCGAGGTCGAGCCGTCCAACCTCTCTCAGCAGCTGGCCGTGCTCCGCCGTTCGGGGATCGTGGTCTCCATCCGCGAGGGCTCCACGGTCAGTTACGCCCTCGCCGGCGGGGACGTGGCCGATCTGCTGCGCGCGGCACGCCGCATCCTGACCGAGCTGCTGGCCGGGCGTACGGAACTGCTCACGGAACTCCGGCAGACGGACCCCGCCGCCAACGCGTGACGGGCGCACGGGGCTTGGGGCGACGGGCCCCCGGGCGGGGGCTGCGCAGCGGGCCCGGGGTGCTCCCCCGGGGTCAACCCTGAGAGGACCCTGAGGGATCGGCGTCCGGAGATCATTCCCGAGCCCGATGGGCCGGGGCGGCCGATGCGGGAGAGTCGGACCGTGACCTCGACCGCCGCCCCCGCCCCCGCGTCCGCCCCTGCCCTCGCCTACGGGGCTGCCGCAGCCGTGTCCGCCGCGGGCATCGGCACCCGGCTCCGGCCCGGCCGTGGGACGGTCGTCTCCTTCCTGCGGTTCACCGTCTGCGGCGGCGGGGTCGGCCTGCTGGCGGGCGGCGCGCTCGTGCTGGCGGACGGGTGGCTGCCGCTGGCGGCCGCCAATGCGGTGGTGGCGGTCGTCTCCACCCTGCTCGCGACCGAGCTCCAGGGCCGGTTCGCCTTCGACCGGGCGCGGCCGGGGCGCCGCGAGCACCTCCAGTCGGCCCTGACGGCGGCCGTCGGCTACCTGTTCACCACGGCCGCCCTGCTGATCCTCCGGGCACTGGCGCCGGACGCGGACGCGTGGCAGGCCCAGGCGGTCTACCTCGCCGCGTCCGCGCTGGCCGGGGTGGCCCGCTTCGCCGTGCTGCGGGCCGTGGTCTTCGCGGTGCGCCCGGCCCCGGCGCGCGAGGAGATACGCACGGAGCTCGTGCTGGCGCGTCCGGAGGCGGAAAGCGCGCGACCCGACGCGTTCGGCCTGTGTGCAGGCTGAACGCGCCGGGTCGGGGAAGGGCCGTACGGTCTCGCGGCGGCCGGGGTCAGGCCTGCGCGGGCGCCGCGCTCTCGGCACCGGCACCGGCACCGGACTCGGACGCGGAGTCCGACGGGGTCGCGCTCTCCGGCTCCGCGGCCTCCCCGGCAGCGGCCTCCGGCGCGGGGCGCGGGATGCGGTGCAGCCCCCGGCGGTCGTAGAAGCGGGTCACGGCGAAGCCGAAGACCAGGGAGACGGCCAGGGCGATGGCCATGGCGGTCCAGCCGCGGGTGAGGCCCGCGTCGGCCTGGGCGTCGAAGAAGATGATCGCGCGCAGGCCGTCGGTGATCTGGCGGAGCGGCTCGAAGGCCGACAGGGTCCGGAAGAACTCGGGCATCGCCTGGATCGGCACGGTCGCCCCGGAGGAGGGCACGGCCGCCGCGATGAACACGATGGTGGCGAGCAGCATGCCGGGGGTGCCGAGGGCCGCGAACATGGCGAGTCCGCTGATGCCGACGACCAGGATCGTGGCGACGGAGTAGAGCCAGAGCAGTCCGAGGTGGGAGGCGTCCATGTCGAGGAGGCCGACGGTGGCGACCTCGACGAGGGTGCCCATGACCAGGGACAGTCCGAGCATGACGACGCTGCCGATGGCCAGGGTCCGGACCCGGTTGGTGTGCCGGACGGGCATGCGCTGGCGGAACGGGCCGAAGTCGGCGTGCAGGTAGCCGAGTGCGGAGTCGACCTGGGAGTTCACGACGTTCGCGCCGAGCATGCCGCAGACGACGAGGACCAGCGCGTAGTAGAAGGCGCTCAGGCCCATGGCGCTGCGACCGCCGAGGGGGTGGCCCTCGGCGACGGTCACCGTCACGGGGTCGGCGAGCATCAGCCGGGCTGCGGCGGGCAGCTGGGCCTTGTCCCCGCCGGCCTGCTTCAGGAGTTCCTTGCCCAGCTGGGCGGAGGCGGCGTGGGCGGCCTTCTGCGAGGCCTGGCTCGCCATGGAGGAGCCGATGCTGCCGGCCGCCTGGTTGGTGAGGACGGTCAGGGTCGGCGGGCCGGCCTGCGGCTGGGGTGCCGCGGCGGCGGGCCGGGCCGCCGTGCCGGCCTGCTTCGGAGTGCCGGCCGCCTGCTGGGCCGCGGTGGCGGCCGGGGGCGGGGCGAGCAGCCCGGTGACGGAGGCGGTGAAGTCCTTGGGGATCACCAGGGCGCCGAAGAGCTTGCCCTGGCCGAGCCGCTTGTCGGCCTCCTGGCGGGTGAGGACCTGCCAGTCGATGCTGTCGTTGCTCTCGGCGGACTTCCGGATGCCCTTGACGACCTGGTCTCCGGCGTTGAGCGGGCGGCCCTTGACGGTGGCTCCGCCGTCCTCGTTCACCAGGGCGACCGGGAGGTCGCGCAGGTTGCCTCTCGGGTTGACGTTGCCGCCGACGTACAGCAGGGCGAAAAGTATCGAGACCACTGCAGCGATCAGTCCGGTGCCGATCCACAGCCGCGGGCTGCGGAGCACGGAGGGGGGCGTGGGCGTAGGCATCGTTTCTCCGGTGCGGTTACAGGGCGTTACTGGATACTGAGGATATCCAGTGACTGGATAGTGGCAGTATCTTGTAGGGGTGTCCAATCGGACGGCAGGATTGGCGAAAACGGACGCCTGCGGACGGGACATCGGGACACAGGGGCGGGTTGACGGGCCGCACGGACGGCAAGGAGGCCGCATGAAGATCTCGGAACTCAGTCGCAGGAGCGGCGTACCGGTCGCCAGCATCAAGTACTTCCGGCGCGAAGGACTGCTGCCGGCCGGCCGCGCGACGGCGGCGACCCTTGCGGAGTACGGCGAGGAACACGTGGAGCGGCTCCGCCTGATCAAGGCGCTGACCACCCTCGGCGGGCTGTCCATCGCCGCCACCCGCGAGGTGCTGGGCGCCGTCGACCAGGCCCACAGCACGGAGAGCGCGCTCGGAGCGATCAGTTACGCCCTGCCGGTGCCCGTGGCGGCCGCCCAGCCGTCCGGCGACACCGAAGAGGAGGCGCAGAACTCCGCCGCCGCGCAGGGCGAGGTGGCCGCGCTGATCGAGACCATGGGCTGGGCCGCCCCCGAAACCTCCCCGCACGTACAGGGGCTGGCGGCGGCACTCAAGGAGCTGCGGCGGCTGGAGGCCGGCTACACCCCCGGCGAGCTCGCCGCCTACGCGGGCCTGGCCGAGTCCGTGGCCCGGCTGGACCTGGAGCGGGCGGCCGGTCTCGAGGACCCGGTGGCGCTGGCCGAGCGGGCCGTCATCGTGTTCGCGATCTGCGCCCCGGTCTTCGAGCTGCTGCGGCGCCTCGCGCAGGAGGACCAGGTCCGGCGCCGGATCGCCGGCGGCGGGGCCGGCACCGGCGGCTGAGCCGGCCCCGGCACCCGCGGCCCACCGCCCGCACCCGCACCCCCGGCGCCGGCCGTGTGGCTATAACTGGTGCATGGCACTGAGCTGGAAGCTGGTCGTCGACAGCGCGGACGCGCCCGCCCTCGCGGATTTCTGGGCCGCCGCCCTGGAGTACGAGGTCGAGGATCCCGGGCCCCTGATCGAAGGACTGCTGGCCGCCGGCCGGCTGGCCCCCGAGGCGGTCGCCGAGCACCGGGGGCGCAGGATCTTCCGCGGGTACGCGGCGATCCGCCATCCCGAGGACCCGTACGACGAGACCAGCGGGGTGGGGCACGGCCGCCGGGTGCTGTTCCAGGACGTGCCCGAGCCCAAGACCGTGAAGAACCGTCTGCACATCGACGTCCACAGCGGATCCGGCGGGCTCGACGCGCTGGTCGCCCGCCTGGAAGGGCTCGGCGCGGTCCGGGTGCGCGAGGTGGACCGCGGACCGGCCGGCCACTGGTGGGTCATGCAGGACCCGGAGGGCAACGAGTTCTGCGCCGCATAGGCCCTACGCCGCGGGGTCCGGCCGGGGCGTGAGGGTCACCGGCGTGGGCCCGTCGGGGCGGACGGTGATCCCGTACGCCGTGCGGGCGGGCACCGAGCGGAACACCGGGACGTACGCGGGCAGCAGGAGTTCGAGGAGGGCGGTCGTCTCCCGGAGGGCGAACTGGGATCCCAGGCAGGCCCGGGGGCCGATGCCGAACGGCAGGTAGGCACCGGGATCGGCGGGGCGCCGGCCCGGGGTGGTGAAGCGCTCCGGGTCGAAGGCCTCCGGGTCCGGCCACAGCTCCGGGTCGCGGTGCGTGAGGTACGGGCAGACCAGGATGTCGGTGCCCGCGGGGACGGCGTACCCGGACAGGACCTCGTCCTCCGGTGCGTGGCGGGGCAGGATCCAGGCGGACGGGTAGAGCCGCAGGGTTTCGTGGACGAGGGCCTGCACGGCCTGGCGGCGCTCCGGCGAGCCCGCGGGGCCGGCGGCCAGCGCCCGTTCGCGTGCCTGCGGGTGGCGGTCCAGCAGCAGGTGGAGCCAGGTGAGGGTGGTGGCCGTGGTCTCGTGGCCGGCCACCAGCAGGGTGACGAGCTCGTCGCGGATCAGCCCGTCGGTGTAGGCGGGGCGGGTGGCGGAGCCTTCGACCAGGACGTGCAGCAGACCGGGGCCGTCCGGCCCGGCGGGCCCGCTGCGGGCTGCGGCCACCGCGTGCCGGGCCACCGCGTCGATGCGCGCGAGTCCGGCGGCGGCCTCCGTCTCCGAGTCGGCGGAGCCGCCGCCGGGGAGGGTGGGCAGGGCGGCCATCACGGCGCCCACGGAGTCGAGTTCGCGTGCGGTGTCCGCGTCGAGGGCGTGCCCGGTGAGGCTGCGCCAGATGGTGTCCAGGGCGAAGTGGCGCATCTCCTCGCCGAGGTCGAAGACCTCCCCGGACGCGGCGTACGCGGCCCAGCGGGCGGCGGCGCAGCGGGCCGCGGCGGCGATCCGCTCCTCGTAGCGGCGCATCCCCCGTCCGGTGAACTGCCCCTGGAGCAGCTTGCGTTGCTGCTGCCAGGCCGCGCCGGTCGCGGCGATGATCCCGTCGCCGACCAGGATCCGGGCGCGGTGGGAGCGCTTGACGTACCGGTCGGGGTTCAGGGCGAGCACCTGGCGGACGGCCTCGGGGGCGGTCACGAGGACCGTGCGCCGGGGGCCCGCGGAGAACGCGGCCACCCCGCCGGCGCGGTCCCGCACCCGGGCGAGCAGGTCCACCAACTCCCCTTGCTCCGCCTGCCACTTCTGCACGATCTCGGCTCCGACATCGGGGACGGCCGGGGGCGGTGCGGCGGGAGCGGGGACGGGGCGGGGGCCGGTTCCGGCTTGGGTGACCACGGGGCTGCTCTCCTGGTTCGGCTGTCGGCGGGCGCGGCGTGTCGTCTCCGACCGGGGGCGGGCAGGACGGACTGTACGGGAGCGGACACACAGGGTGGAAGGACGCCCGGCAGCGCAGCGGCCCTTACGCGCCGTGCGCCCCGGTGCGCGCCGGCTTGCGGCCCTTCACCGCCCAGGCCCGCGCGGTCAGGGCGACGGATCCGTCCGCGCGGGTGGCCCCGGTGACGGCGGCGGCGAGGGCGGTGCGGATGCGCTCGCGGTGGCCGGGGGCGAGCGAGGCGGCGTACCCCGGTGCCGGGCCCTGGCCCGCGAGGAACGGCTCCCAGAGGTCGGCGAAGCCGGAGAACACGGTGGGCACCTCGATCGCCGTGGTGGCCACCGCCGCCAGTCCCGCCCCGGTCCACCACTGCTCCAGAGCCCCGGGCCCGCAGGCGGCGAACCGGCGGCCCTCGTCGAGCGCGGCGGCCGCCGGATCCACGCTTGCGGCGGCCTCCCAGAACAGGCGGAGCAGGCCCATGCCCCCCGCGTAGTCCCAGACGTACGCGGCGACCGTGCCGCCGGGCCGAACCGTCCGGGCCATTTCGGCGACCGCGGCGGCCGGGTCGGGCAGGAAGTTGAGGACCAGTCCGCTGACGGCCGCCCCGCACGCCCCGTCGCGTACCGGCAGGGCGAGGGCGTCGGCCGCGGCGAAGTGCACGGGCCCCGCGGGCGCGCCGGCCGCTGCCGCGCGGGCGAACGCCTCGGAGCGGTCCACGCCCAGCACCCGCCGGGGCCGGCAGCGGCCCGCCACCACTCCGGAGAGCACCCCGGTGCCGCAGCCCACGTCCAGCCAGCGCAGCCCGTCGGGGCAGCCGAGCCAGGCCGCGAACACCTGCGCGACGGGCCGGCTCCACCGGCCCATGTACCGCTCGTACGCGGCTGCGCCCGTCCACACGTCGAACCGTTCCTCCGCCACGGCACCACGATCCCCCGCCGGGGGCGCAGCAGGCCGCCGCCACGCGCAGGACCGGATCCCGGGCCGTGCCCGCGGTGCGTTCGGCCGTTCGGCGACCGGGTGGGGGAACCTTCGGCCGGGAGCGTGGCGGGCCGCGGCCGCAGTGGTATTCCGTTCGGCATGCAGCCCCGAGTCTCCCCGTTCCTCCGTACGGCCGCGGCGTACGCCTGGCGGCTGCTGGTCGTCGGTGCGGCGGTGTACGGGGTCTTCGCCGTGCTGGGGCGGTTCCACGAGATCGGGGTGGCGCTGTTCCTGGGGCTGGTCGTCACGGCGCTGCTGCGGCCGGTCGCCGACCTCGCGGCCCGCGGACTCCCCCGCGGACTCGCGGTCGCCGCCACGCTGCTCGGCGGGATCGCCCTGGTGCTCGGCGGGCTGGCGCTGGTGGGCGAGGCGGTGGCGGGCGAGAGCACCACGCTCGTACGGGAGTTCCGGGAGGGCCTGGACCACATCGAGGAATGGCTGGAGAAGCCGCCGTTCCGGCTCAATCCGGAGGCGCTGTCCGATGTGCAGGCGCGGATCGGGCAGTTCCTCTCCAGCCACCGGTCCACGCTGCTCAGCAAGGCGGTGAGCGGGGCCGGGCAGCTGGTGCACGTGCTGACGGCGCTGGCCCTGGCGCTGTTCTCCTCGGTGTTCTTCATCCACTCGGGCGACCGGCAGTGGGCGTGGTTCTGCGCGCAGCTGCCGGAGCCGGTGCGCGGGCGGTGGGACCTGGGCGGCCGGGCCGCGTGGCGCACGTTCACCGGCTACACGCACGGGATCGTGCTCGTCGCGGGGGTGAACGCGGTGCTGGTCTGTCGCTGTTCCTCCTGGGGGTGCCGCTGGCCGTCCCGCTGGCCCTGCTGGAGTTCTTCGCCGCGTTCGTCCCGCTGATCGGCTCGCCGGTGGCGCTGGGCGTGGCGGCGGTGGTCGCGCTGGCGGCGAAGGGCCCGCTGACGGCGGGCATCGTGATCGCGCTGATCGTGGTGATCGGCCAGATCGAGGGGCACCTGCTGCATCCGCTGGTGATGAGTTGGGCGGTGCGGCTGCATCCGCTGGTGGTCGCCGTCTCGGTGATCGCGGGGACCACGGCGGCGGGGATCGTGGGCGCGGTGGTGGCGGTGCCGCTCGTGTCGGTGGTGTGGGCGGTGCACACGGCGCTCCGCGAGGCGCGCCGGACGGCGGCCGCGCCCGTGGCCGCGGGCGCGGGGGCGGCCGGGGAATCTGCCGCTGCGGCCAGCACGTAGGGTGGCCCGATGGATATCTCCTCGCTCTCCCGTCCTTTCCGGCTGCTCGTGACGGGGGGAGGGACCGGTGGGCACACCTACCCCGCGCTCACTGCGGTCCGTACCCTCCAGCGGCGGCTCGCGGCTTCGGGCAGTTCGCTCGACGTGCTGTGGATCGGTACGCCCGACGGGCTGGAGGCGCGGGTCGCGCCGGCCGAGGGCATTGCGTTCACGACGGTCGCCACCGGCAAGATCCGGCGTTCTTCGAACCCGTTGAAGATGCTGTCGGCGGCGAACATGAAGGACATGGCGAAGGTGCCGCTCGGTGTGGCGCAGGCCCGGAAGGTGGTCTCGGACTTCCGGCCGGACGTGGTGCTGGCGACGGGCGGTTACGTGGCCGTCCCGGCGGGTCTTGCGGCGCGGATGTGCCGGCGCCCGCTGGTGCTGCACGAGCAGACGGTGCGGCTGGGCCTGGCCAACCGCAAGCTCGCGGGCTCGGCGACGCGGATCGCGGTGTCCTCGGATTCCACGCTGGAGCTCCTGCCCGCGGAGGTGCGGTCCGCGGCGGTGGTGACGGGCAACCCGGTGCGGCCGGAGGTGCTGGCCGGGCATGCGGAGAAGGCCGTGGCCGCGCTGGGTCTGACGGGCTTCGACCGGCGGCTGCCGACGGTGTACGTGACCGGCGGCGCGCAGGGTGCGCAGCAGATCAACGGCGTGGTGCGGGAGGCCCTGCCGTGGCTGCTGTCCCACGCGAACGTGATCCACCAGTGCGGTCCGGCCAACGTCGAGGAGCTGCGCCGGCACGCGGCGGCGCTGGATCCGGCCCTGGCGGCGCGCTACCACCTGACCGGGTTCGTGGGCCCGGAGCTGCCCGACGTCCTGGCGCTGGCCGACCTGGTGGTCTCGCGCAGCGGTGCGGGCACGCTGGCGGAGCTGACGGCGCTGGGCAAGCCGGCGGTGTTCGTGCCGCTGGCCACGTCCGCGGGCAACGAGCAGGCGCACAACGCGCGCCACCTCGCGGACGCGGGCGCCGCGGTGGCCCTGCTGGGCGAGGTCACGGCGGCGGCGCTGGCGGAGGCGGTCGGCCCGCTGCTGACGGACCCGCTGCGGCGTGCCGGGATGGCGGAGCGGGCCCGGGCGTACGGGCGTCCGGACGCGGCGGAGCGGCTGGTGGACGTGCTGCTGGAGGCCGCGTCGGCCGGCTGAGCCGGGTCTCTGCGGGAGCGTCCCGTCGGCGGCGGCGTCTCGTCTGCGGGAGCGTCAGCGGAACGTCAGCGGAACAGCAGGGCGGGCGGCGAGCCTACCCCGGTACGAACCGACCACCGGGGAGATGTTTCATGCAACGACGTACGTTCCTCAAGGGCACCGTGGCGGGCGCAGCGTTCGCCGCGGTGCCGCTCGACACCCTGCTGGCGACGGGGGCCTCGGCCGCCACGACGACGACGGTCGGTTCGATCGCCGAGTTGCAGAGCGCCGTCAACCGGGCGGCGGCGGGCGACCGGATCGTGCTCGCCGACGGCACGTACACCGTGCCCTCGGCGGGCATCTCCGTCTCGGGCAGGAACGGCACGAGCAGCGCCCCGATCACGATCGTCGCGCAGTCGCGCGGCGGCGCGGTGCTCCAGGGCGCGCGCAGTTTCGTCTTCGCCAACTCGACGAACATCACGGTGAGCGGGTTCGCCTTCCGGCAGAGCACCACCCTGGAGATACCGGCGAGTTGCTCGCGGATCCGGCTCACGCGCAACGACTTCCGGTTCGCCGACGTGAGCGGGCTCGACTGGGTCGTCGTACGGGGTGACGACGTCAAGATCGACCGGAACCGCTTCCACGACAAGACCACCGAGGGCATCTTCGTGGTGGCCGACGGTCCCGGCTCGACGGCCATGGCGCAGCGGCTCCAGATCTTCCGGAACCACTTCTCCGACCACAGCTTCGCCGGGGCCAACGGCGGCGAGCCGATCCGGCTCGGCGTCAGCAGCCGGGCGCTGTCGAGCGCGTACGCGGTGGTGGAGTACAACCTGTTCGAGCGGTGCGACGGCGACCCGGAGACCATCTCGGTCAAGTCCTCGGACAACACGATCCGTTACAACACGATCCGCGACAGCCTCGGCGGGATCGTGCTGCGGCACGGCAACCGCTCGACGGTGGAGGGCAATTACCTGCTCGGCGGCAGGGACGGCCTGCGGCTGTACGGCAACGACCACCTGGTGGTCAACAACTACGCGGGCGGGCTGTCGGGCAAGGGCCTGGTCGTGGGCAGCGGCAGCACGCGCGACCACCACTCCGGGGAGACCACCGAGGAGCGGCGGGGCAACGATGCGTGCGACCGGGCGGTGATCCTGCACAACACCCTGGTCGGCAACGGGGGCGGGATCGCGGGCGAGACGCGGGAGTTCGAGCCGCGGGACGTGGTCCTCGCGGACAACCTCCTCGTCGGCGACTCCGGCAGCCTGGTCGCGATGGGCAAGACCTCGGGCTTCACCTGGCAGGGCAACCTGCTGTGGGGCGGTGCGTCCAACGGGAACATCCCGTCCGGCGGCTTCGTGCGGGCCGATCCGGCGCTGGTCCGGGGCTCCGACGGGGTGTTCCGCCTGACGGCGGGCAGCGCGGCGATCGACGCGGCGACGTACGCGGGCCGGACGGTTGCGGAGGACATCGACGGGCACCCGCGCGGCAGTGCGCGTGACGTCGGCGCGGACGAGTTCTCGGCTTCGGCGCCGGTCCGGCGTCCGCTGACCACGGCGGACGTGGGTCCCGACGCGGCCTGAGCGGGCGGTGCGTGCGTCCGGCGGCGGGGAGGACGGGGTGCCTCCCCGCCGCGGAACAGAGGGGGAACGCCCTGCCGGTCCGAGGCCGGGGCCGGCTGCGGCAGTTGTGCCGTGCCGGGAGCACCGGGCCCGACGGCTCCGTCGGCTGCCGCGTGCCGTGACCGCGGCGGGCCCGCGGGCGGGTCAGTGCCGTTCGGGGGACCAGCCGAGGCCCTCGCGCGCCTTGTCCTGGTTCCAGCGGCGGCCGGAGCCGTCGCCGGTGACGTGGAAGACCTCGTAGCCGGACCGGTGGTCGAGCGCGGCCAGTACGGCCCGGGAGAGGTCGGCGGCCGCCAGGGCGGGGATCATCGTGCCGTCGGCGGCGCGGCGGGCCGTCTGCGGGACCCCGGGCAGGGACCAGTCCGGCCAGGCCTCGTCCGCGGTCGGCCAGGCGAGGCGCAGGACGGTGGCGGACATGCCCCACTCTTCGGTGGCGGCCCGGCAGACCTGCTCGGCGAGGCGTTTGGTGAGGCCGTACAGGTCGGTGGCGTCGGCCGGGACGGTCTCGTCGAGCGGGCGGTCGGCGAGGTCGCGGTAGACGGACAGGCTGCTGAAGAGCACGGCGTGCCGGACCCCGGCCTCGTGTGCGGCGCGGAGGGCGAGGTGGACCGAGGTCACGTTGACCTCGAAGGCCCGGGCCGCGGCGGCGGGCCCCTCGGCCCCGGCGGGTGCGAGGGCGGCGTGCACGACCGCGTCGACGCCCTGGACGGCGCGGGCCAGCGCCGCCGGGTCGTTCGCCGTGCCGGCCACGTGTTCCCAGGGGCCGGCGGGCGGGCGGGGATCGAGCACGCGCACCTCGTGCCGCTCCGCGAGGGCGGGCAGCACCAGGCTGCCCACGTGTCCGGACCCGCCGATCACCAGGATGCTCATGGGGAGAAACTAGCCGGGTCCCGATCCGGGACGGAACGATTTTTCTCCGTGGCGGCGGACCCTGCCGTACGAACGCGGGGAGGGGCAGGGCCGGGCAATCGCCGCGGAACCGGAGCATCCACCCCGGGCGTCATGATCGACAAGGTTGTCCGAAGGAATCCGGAGGAAGAGACCCATGCGCATCCGCCCTGCCCGCCGTACCGTGCTGGCCGCCCTGGGGGCCGGAGCCGGTGCCGTGCTGACCGCGGCCGCCGCCCCCGCCTCGTCGGCCTCCCCGGCGCCGCCCGGGACTCCGGCGGCCGCCGGGTCGCCGGCCGGCCCCCGGGTCGCCCGTGCCCTGGCCGCGCTCGAACGCGAGCACGGGGCGCGGCTCGGGGTCTACGCACTGGACACGGGTACCGGACGGGCCGTCACCCACCGGGCGGACGAGCTCTTCCCCCTGTGCTCGCTGTTCAAGACCCTGGCCGCCGCGGCCGTCCTGCGCGATCTGGACCGCGACGGCTCCGTCCTGGCCCGGCGCATCCACTACACCGCGGCGGACGTCGCCCGCTCCGGGTACTCCAAGGTGACCGACCGGCCGGAGAACCTCGCGAACGGGATGACGATCGGCGAGCTGTGCCGGGTGGCCATCACCCACAGCGACAACACCGCGGCCAACCTGCTGCTGCGCGAGCTCGGCGGCCCCTCCGCGGTGACCCGCTTCGCGCGCTCCGTCGGGGACCGGGTCACGCGCCTGGACCGGTGCGAGCCCGAGCTGAACAGCGCCGAACCGGACCGCGTCACCGACACCACCACCCCGCGGGCCATCGGCCGTACGTACGCCCGGCTGGTCCTGGGCGACGCGCTGGACCGCCCGGACCGCGAGCTGCTGACCGCATGGCTGTGCGCCAACACGACGAGCGACAAGCGCTTCCGGGCGGGGCTGCCGGCCGAGTGGCGGCTCGGCGACAAGACGGGCGGCGGCTCGTACGGGACGAACAACGACACGGGCATCGCGTGGCGGCCGGACGGGGCCCCGCTGGTCCTGGCGGTGCTGACGACCAAGCCCGCTGCGGATGCGGCGGCGGACGACGCCCTGGTGCGCCGCACGGCCTCGGCCCTGGCCGAGGCCTTCGAGGGCCGGGGCGGCGGCCGGGACCGGTAGGGCCGGGGGGTTGCCGGGGGCGCGGGGGGCAGCGGGTGCGGCCGGTGCCCGGATGGGGGAAGCTGGCGGTGACCGCTGCGTCGCCGTCGGCCGCGGCGGGACGCCGGAGCGAGGAGGGGGCCACGTGCACACCACGCGAACCCACCGACGGTCCCGGACCGGCGCGGCCGGCCCGCGGACGGCGGTGCTGCTCTGCCTGACCGGCGCGCTGGCCGCCGCGCTGCCCGCCTCGGCCGCCGGCCCGGGCACGCCCCCGCCCCCGGTCGTGGTCGTGGACTGCGCGGGCACCGGGCAGGTGCGGCCCGCCGAGTACCTGCTCGCCTGCGGGGACGGCAACAACCGGCTGGTGGACCTGAAGTGGCGGACCTGGGGGCGGACGAGCGCCACGGCCACCGGTACCGACATGGTCAACGACTGCGTGCCGTACTGCGCGGCCGGGCGCTTCCGCGCGTACCCGGTGCAGGTCACCCTCAGCCTCCCGGAGAGCTGGCCCGGCCACACCGGCACGCGCCGCTTCAGCACCCTGCGCCTCGTCTACCCGGGCCCGGCACCGTCCCCGGTCCCCCACGACGTCACGTACCGGATCGCCTACTGACACGCCGTGGGATGCGTGCGCCGTACCGCCGATCGCGCCGCAGGGACCCGGGAACCGCCGGGCTACGATGGCGATCATGGAACTCCCCTCGCTGCCCAGCACCCAGGCTGCCGTCACGGCCGTACGCGCGATCGCGGACGAATACCACCTCGGCATGACCGTCACCGATGACATCGGCGCGGACCAGGTGTCGCGGCGGACGGCGGCGGAGCCCTTCACGGCGGTGGACCCCGACGGCACCCTGCCCCACGAGGCCTTCGTGGAGCTCGCCGGCAGCCCGGCGGTCAGCGTCCGCCTGTTCCCGGACGGGGACGCGCTCGTCACCGTCGACGGGGTGGAGTTCCACGACCTGCCCCGCGACAGCGTCCCCGCCTTCCTCCGGTCCGTCTACGCCGGGCTGGCGCACGTGAAGGCCCGGCTGTTCCCGCCCGGCCAGTGGCTCGTCGTGCCGCTCCCCGGGGACGAGACCCACAAGGAGCTCATCCCCATGCCGAACCTCACGCCCTGGCTCGCCGGGAGGCTCCGCTAGACCGCCCCGGTGCCCGTGTGTTGCTGCCGAGGGGGCAGCACCGTGCGGACGTGCGCGCGGAACGCCGCGGTCGCCGGGTGGCCGGGCACCGCGGGGGCCAGGAAGTGGACCGTGACGGGCTCGGCGTCGGAGAGCGGCAGGTAGCGGACTCCGGGGTGCGGGTGGCTGTGCCGGGTGGCCTCGGCGGTGACGCCGACGGCCTCGCCGGTGGCGATGGAGGTCAGCCACTCGTCCACGTTGGAGACCACCCGGGTGGCTTCCGGCCCGCTTCCGGCCGGCCACAGGGCGGTGCTGGTGGTCGCGGCCGTGGCGCACAGCACGACGGTGCGGCCCGCCAGGTCGGACAGGGCGATCCCGGGGCGGTCCGCCAGGGGGTCGTCCGCGCAGACGGCCGCGACCCGGGGTTCGCTGTAGAGCGGCAGGACGGCGAGGTCCGGGGCGCGCGTCTCGGGCAGGGCCCGCAGGAAGGCCGCGTCCACGGCGCCGCGCCGCAGGGCGGCGTGCGGGTCCTCCAGGTGGTGGACCTCGACGGGGGTGTGCGGGTGGTCCCGGCGCCAGCCGCGCAGGAGGTCCACGGTGTGCGCGCCGAGGGCGGCCCAGGCGAAGCCGATGCGCAGCGGCCGGGTGCCGCCGGCGGCCTCGGCGAGTGCGTCGTCGAGCTGGGCGAGGATCCGGTGGGCGCGCTCCCACAGCCTTGCGCCTTCGGCCGTGAGCGCGAGGCTGCGCGTCGTACGCTCCACGAGGCGGGTGCCCACGCGGTGCTCCAGCTGGTCCAGGGTCCGCGAGAGGGCGGGCTGGCTGATCCGCAGGACCGCCGCGGCGCCGGTGATGGTGCCCTCGTCGCCGATGGCGGCCAGGGCGCGCAGGTGCCGGAGCTCGACATTCATAACCACCAAGCATAAGTGCTGCGTGGAAGGCATTTCCCCGGCCGGGGTGCGGCCCCTTAGCGTCGGGGCATGCGAATCCTCCTGATCGGCGCCGGCGGCCTCCTGGGCACGGCCGTGCACCAGGCCCTCACCGCCCGCGGCCACGACGTCGTCACCGCCGGACGCTCCCGCGGCGACCTCCGGTACGACATCACGGACCCGGAACAGATCACGGCCCTGTACGAGGCGGCCGGGCGGGACGGGCGGCTGGACGCGGTGGCGAGCGCCGCCGGCTCGGTCCCGTACCGGCCCGTGGCCGAGATGACCCCGCAGGACTGGACGGCGGCCTTCCGGGGCAAGGTGCTCGGCCAGGTCGAGCTGGTCCGGCAGGGCCTGGACCGGGTCTCCCCGCGCGGCTCGTTCACGCTGGTCACGGGGGTGCTCGCGCGCAGCCCGATCGTGACGGGCACGGCCGCCTCGCTGGCCAACGGGGCCGTGGAGGCCTTCGTACGGGCGGCGGCCATCGAGATCGCACCGCAGCGGATCAACGCGGTCAGCCCGACGGTGTTCTCCGAGGCCCTGGACGTGTACGGGGACTTCTTCCCCGGGTTCGCCCCCGTGGGCCTCGCGGAGGTGGCGCAGACGTACGTGCGTTCCATCGAGGGCGCGGAGACCGGGCGGGTCTTCGAGCTGGGGAACTGAGCTCCGCCGCACGGCGCGGCCGGGCCGGGCGTACGCGTCGGCGTCGGCGTCGGCGTCGGCGTCGGCGTCGGCGTCCGGGTGTACGCGTCGGTCCCATCGGGTCGCTTTCGGCGGCCGGGGAGGTCATGGTCGGCGATGCGGCTTGTCCGTGGCGTCGGCGGTTGCCTAGCGTTCAGCCGGGTCAGCGGGGTGCCGGTGCGCGTGCCCCCGATTCCCGTCGAACGGACTGCACATGACCCGACCTCACGTGACGCCGTCCGGACCGCGACCGCTTCCGGCCCGCCGCGCCGTGCTCTCCGGTGCCGTCTCCCTCGGGGCGGCGCTGGCCGCCTTCGGGGCGGCCGCCCCGGCCCGGGCGCAGCCCCCGCGGCGGCGCGCGGGGGAAGGGATCGACATCACGGACTGCGACACCTGGGGTGCGCGGCCGCCGCGGCGCGACGTCACGGTCCTGGACTCGGCGCCGCACAAGATCATCGTGCACCACACGGCGACGAAGAACGTCACCGACTACTCGCGGGCCCGGGCCCACACCCTGGCCCGGGCCATGCAGACGTACCAGATGGACACCCAGGGCTGGATCGACACCGGGCAGCACTTCACCGTCAGCCGGGGGGCGTACGTCACCGAAGGCCGGCACCGGAGCCTGGAGGCGCTCGACAGCGGCGAGGAGATGGTCGAGGGGGCGCACTGCAGCGGGCAGAACTCCGTGGCCGTCGGCATCGAGAACGAGGGGACATACGTCTCCCAGGAGCCGCGCGCCGAGCAGTACGAAGCCCTGGTCGCCCTGTGTGCGCGGGTCTGCCGCCAGTACGGCATCCGCGCCTACCAGATCTACGGCCACCGCGACTTCAACGCGACCGAGTGTCCGGGCGACCGGCTGTACGCGCTGCTGCCGCGGCTGCGCGAGGACGTGGCAGCAGCACTCGGGGGCGGCGATCCCGTCGCGCCGCTGTGGGCCGTGCTGCGCCGGGGCGACACGGGCGAGCGGGTCCGCAGTCTCCAGTACCTGCTGGAGCAGCGCGGCGCGGTGCTCCCGGCGAACGGCGTGTTCGGACCGGAGACGGAGCAGGCCGTCCGGGCCTTCCAGCGGCTCAACGAGACGGTCGTGGACGGGGTCGCGGGCCACCAGACCTGGCACCAGCTGACCGGGCCGGTGGCCCGGGGGGCGACGGGGCAGGCGGTGAAGGCCGTGCAGACCCGGCTGGCCGCGCTCGGGTACCGGACCGCGGTGGACGGTTCGTTCGGGGCGGGGACGGCCGCGCTCGTGGCCTCGTTCCAGTCGGCGCGCTCGCTCCCCGCGGACGGGGTCGTGGACGCCCGGACCTGGAACCGGCTGCTGGGATGAGCCCGGGTCGCGGCGCGGGCCGGGCGGCCGGGCGGGCCCGCGCGGGGCGCCGGTCAGGTGAGCGAGAAGAAGAGGGTGTCCTGGGTGTACCAGTCGAGGGCCTTCGTGGCGAAGGTCCACTCCTGGTGCTCGAACTCCAGCTTCTCGACGAGCTCCTGCACGTCGTGGCGCAGCTCGGGGTCCATCCGGTCGAGCACCGCGCGGTAGGCGTCGGCGGCGGTCTTGGCCTTGGCCAGGGGCAGGTGGCCGATGGCCGGGTAGCCGTCGACCGGCCAGGGCAGGTCGGGGAACTCCGCCGGCGGGCCGCCGTACAGGAAGCCGTGCGGCAGCAGGTCGGCGGGCACGCCCAGCCGCCGCATCTCCTCGTCCACCAGCCCGAAGAACGTGCTCGGCCTCGCGTACGTGCCCAGCTGCGAGGGGTCGGACGCGTTGCGGTCGATGACGAGCTGGAGGGCGGCGTGGTAGGCGTTGCCCGCGCACGGGGCGTCCGAGTCCGCACGGCCGGCGATCAGGTGTTCGAGCGCCTCCGGTACGGACAGTCCCCAGTCCACGCCCTGGCGGTCGAGGTCCGCCTGGTACTGCGCGGCGAGGCGGCGCATGGCGGCCAGGTTGGCCGCGCGGTCCGCGGAGAGGCTGCCGCCGCTGCCCAGGAAGGCGAGCACGTCGGCCTTGTCGGCGGTGGAGTACGCGATGTTGTGGCTCATGACCGCCATCTTGCCGACGGGCACTGACAGCGGGCCTTCAGTGGGTGGTGCCGGTGCCCGTGCCAGGCCGGGCGCGGGCGGCGCGCCAGTCGCGCACGCGGGCTTCCACGTCGAAGGGTTCGAGGTTCAGGGGCGGGCCCGGCGGCGGGCGGCGGAGCGCGGCGGAGATCTTCTCGTTGACCGCGGCGAGGATCGCGCGGACGCGTGCTTCGGTGGGCGCCCCGGCGGCCTCTTCGAGGGCGTCCTCGGCCTCCTTGCGGAGGGCGAGCGCGGGCGGGAGGACGGAGACCCCTTCCGCGTGCAGCTTGCCCTTGACCCACCACAGCTCGTCGTAGGGGGCGCTGTCGTCGGGCAGGGGCTTGCCGAATCCCGGCAGGCGCGCGAACTCGCCGCGCTCGGCCGCCTCGCGGATCTGCTTGTCGACGAAGGATTCGAAACTGACGCCCGGGGGTTTCCGCTCGGTCATGCTTCCAGCGTACAAAAGCCGCCGGGCTGCGGCGGGGCGTCCACCCGCTCGCCCGTCTTCGGCGGGCAGGCGGTGTCCAGGGCGGTCGAGCGCCGCCCCGCGGCGGGCCCGGCCGAGCGGCCCAGGTTCGGCGTCGGCATCGGCCTCGAGACCGGCCCGGGGCCTGCCGGGCGGGGGGAGGAGCCGGGCGCCCGCGAGGTCGGCAGCCGGGTCTGCGGCGCAGAACTCGGCCGAAGTCGGTGATCCTGCACCGGGTGCCGTCGGAGTCGAACGTGCTCGCCGGGCGCGGGCCCCGTGCAGCCGGAGGGGCGGCCCCCCGGCGGCCGGGGGCCGCGAGGGGCTCGTCCCGGAGCGCCCGGGTCCGGGGCGCGGCTACACCGCCGGGAACGGCCCCGGGCCCCGCCTCGCACGCGCGCGAGCCGGTCCGGCGGCAGGCTACGGGCGGCGGCGGACGGCGGCCCGGTGGGGGGGGCCTCCCGGTGAAGTGCCCTGAGGAGGCGGGCGGGTTGAGGGGCTGCTTCGGCGGTGCGGGTCGGCACCCGGCCGCGGTTCCACGGTTCGCCGTGCGCCCCGGGGGCTCACGATCCACGGGTGCGGGAGGCGCGCCGAGGGCTTCTCGGTCCGGCCGGGCGGAGCCGGCTGCGGGCGGGGCCGGCGGTCCGCGGGCGGGGCACCGGATCCGACGCGCGGACCCGGTGCCGGGAGCCTGGTTCAGGCCTTGAGGTGGGCCAGGACGGACCGCATCGCCTGGTGGACCGCCTCGCGGGACTCGTCGGTGGGGTCCAGGGTCTCGAAGCCGTGCCGGCCGTTGGGCACGTCGATCACTTCGACCGCCGCCGAGCAGGCCTGCGCTGCAGCAAGGAAATCCGCGACGGTGGTGGCGATTTCGGGCATCTCGCGGCCCGCGCGGGTCAGGACGACCGGCAGGCCGCCCGCCCCCGCGATCGCGTCCGCCGGGCGGAACCTGTCCCCGGTGAGGCCCCAGTTGGGCAGGGGCGCCAGGATCGGGTAGGTGGCGGCCAGGCAGCGGAGCCAGGCGGGGGGCGCGGCGAGCCAGTCCGCGGTGAGCGGGCCGCTGCCGGAGAGGAACCACAGCGCCACCCGGTCCGGATCCACGCGCGGGTCGCGGCGGACCTGCGCCACGGCGGCCGCCACGTCCTCGGCGGCGCGCGCGTAGTCGGCGACCCCGTGCAGGCGGTGGTCGAACGTCGCGCCCACCGCGCCCTGGGTGGCCGCGTACCGGGCGTACCCGACGAGGGTGGGCCAGTCCCGCGGGGTGGGCCGGGCCTCGGCGGGCACCGGGCCCCCGTGGACGAAGACCACCGCGGGCCGCGGGCCCTCGGCCCCCTCCGGCAGGTAGACGTCCACGTTCCCGGAACGCTCGCGCGGGAGTTCGGGCAGGTCGATCAGGAACGGGCGGAGGTGTACGGGGAGTTCGGCCGCGTCCGACCCCGGGGAGCCGGCCGGCTCCAGGCGGTGGCCCTCGCCGGCCGCGGCCCCGAGCAGTACGGCGGCCAGCTCGGCGGGTCGGGAGAGCATCGGCCAGTGTCCGGTGGCCAGTTCGAAGAAGGTCACGCGCCGGTCCACGAGGGCTTGCAGGGCCGGGTCGCCGAAGCCGACCACCATCTGGAGCATCTCGATGCTCGCGCCGTTGTCGGTGCACAGCACCCCGGTCGTGGGCACCGCGGCCACCGCGCCGGTGAGCCGCAGCGGCTGGCGGAGGGTCCCGAGCGGCTGGGGGCGGGCGAGGGCGGTGAGCCGGTCCAGCTTCGCGTCGGACAGGCCCTCGGTGCTCCCCCAGCGCTGCCAGCCGTCCCGCGCCGGGGGTGGCAGCTCGCCCGCCGGGCCCTCGTCCCCGGCCAGTTCGGCGCGCAGTTCCTGGTCGGGCACCGCCGCGAGGGCGGGCACGCCGTCCTGCGGCATGCCCGCGTCCAGGTAGACGATCCGGGCGATCCGCCCGGCCCGGCGGTCGGCGGCGCCGAGCACCGGGTGGATGCCGTAGTCGTGGCCTACGAGGACGAGCTGCGCACCGGGTGCCTCCTCGACGGAGTCGATCACCGCCAGCACGTCGGCGATGTGCGTCTCCAGGTCGGGGGCGGGCGCCCCGGGGGCGGGCGGTCCGTCCAGGCCGGTGAGGGCCGCGGTCCGGACGCGGGCGCCCGCCGCGGTCAGGCGGGCGTCCGTCTCCTCCCAGACGTGCGTGCCGGTGAACACGCCGGAGACGAGGACGAAGGCGGGGGCGGCCTCGGCCGTCCCGTGCGCCTGCTCCGCCGGCTTGCTCGCCGCGCTCGCCGCGGTCGCCGCCCCGTGCACCGTCTGCTCGTTCATGTGCTTCTCCTCCGCCGGTCCGTACCGTCCGCACCGGGCTCCTGCGGCCCGTGGCGCTGTCCGCACGGTAGGAACTCCCCCAGGAGGAGATTCAAGTGCGGCCCGGGCCGCGGGCGCGTCAACTCCCTTCGCCCGAGCGCCGCATCGCGCGACCGGCAGGGGTCCGACGCCGTACGTGCGCGGCTGCGGGCGCGCACGTGGGCGGCGAGGTCTTCCGTACCGGCCCGGCGTTCGGCCGGGAGGGGCGGTGAACTGCGGCACCGTACACCCGATCGGTT
This sequence comes from Streptomyces sp. NPDC030809, assembly GCF_055572195.1. NCBI lineage: Bacteria > Bacillati > Actinomycetota > Actinomycetes > Kitasatosporales > Streptomycetaceae > Streptomyces > Streptomyces sp. NPDC030809. The sequence continues at coordinate 147,205 of NZ_JBVIDV010000019.1, read as the reverse complement.
CACCCGGCTCGTTCCAGCCGTCCGCTCGCCGCCTCCGACGCCCGGCCTGCCGCACTTGTCCGCAGCCCGGTCTCGGGGTTGTCATGAATCCGCAACAGCGGACCGGCCCGGGAACCGGCCGGATCCCGCCGCTGTGTCTGCCGACGCGAGTGCCGGTGCCGGGCCGGTCGCGAACCTCGGGGAGAAGCCCATGCAGTACGCAGCAGGCGTCCGCCGGACGGCGGCGATGATCGTGGCGGCCGCGGCGGCCACCGCCCTGATGACGGGCTGCACGCCGTCCGGCGAAGACGGCGCCGGTGGCGCGCCCACCACCCCGCCCTCCTCGTCCTCCGGCGGCACGACCGGCGGGAGCACGGGGGGCGCCGCCACCGGCGGTTCCGGCGGCAGCGCCTCCGGCGGCGGCTCGGCCACGGGCGGATCCGGATCCGGGTCCTCGGGCTCGACCGGCGGGAAGACGGGCGGCGCCGCCACCGGCGGCACCACCGGCACCACCACAGGGGGCACGACCGGCAGCACCACCGGCGGCGGCACGACGGGCGGCTCCACCGGCGGCTCGGGCGGCACCAAGCCCAAGCCCTGCACCTCCGCCGACGTGGAGGTCTCGGAGGGCCACCAGGCCGACGTCCGCCCGCCCGGCACCGGAACCGGCGCCGCCGTCGTCTCGGTCGCCAACACCTCCTCCAAGGTGTGCACCCTGCGCGGGTACCCGACCGTGGCCGGGGCCGGCAACGGCTCGCCCGCCAAGAACGTGCCCCTCGCGACCACCCGGAGCGGCCCGGTGACCACGGTCGCCCTGGCCCCCGGCATGAAGGCGTGGACCAAGCTCACCTTCGTCCAGGTGCAGGGCGAGGCGGACGGCTACTGCCAGTCCGGCGCCACACCCGTCGCCTTCCCCACCATCGTCCTGGGCGTACCCGGCGCCGGCGCCCACCAGATCGCCATGGACGACGGCGTGTTCGCCCTCTGCGACAACAAGGTGACCGTCACCGCCTTCACGTACGTCAAGCCCGCCTGACGCGGCACCGGGGGGGGGGGGGGGGGGGGGGGGGGAGGGGGACGGCACAGCCAACAAGCCCCCACCCCCCCCCATCCAGCGGCCACCTCCCCTCCCTCACCCTCCCCGAGCTCTACA